>LFTF01000064.1:22821-25460 GCA_001512945.1 Clostridiales bacterium DTU023
CGAAGTGACGTCTCGCTTCATAAGTAGATCGAGACTCCGACGTGTCCGATGTCCCGGATGGCACCGGGCAGATTAGATCAAAATCGCGATTGCATTATATTTTTGTATGAGGTATACTCCCAAGTGCGCCTTTTTGTGTGCCTGAGAGTGCACAACAAGCAACGATGACGGTGAAGATTGCCTCACGGTTTACTGCAAGCCCGGAGGGGAACTTCATCTGAGTAGTCCGGTCTCGATACCGGGCGCAAAATCCCTTGGCAGTAGGGCCCCAGCGTTTGCGCTAACAAGCCATCGACTGGGATTTTCATTGACAGAAAATGATACGCCCGAATCAATAGTGATTTTGAAAGCAGACAACAGGAGGAATACTTGGAATGGCTGTAAACCAAAAAATTAGAATTCGTCTCAAAGCGTTCGATTGCCGCGTACTCGACGACAGTGCCCGACGCATTGTCAGCACGGCAGAGCGTACCGGTGCCAGTGTCTCGGGTCCAATCCCGCTACCGACCGATAAGGAGATCATCACAGTCCTTCGCTCGCCGCACAAACACAAAGATGCGCGCGAGCAGTTTGAGATCAGGACGCACAAACGTTTGATCGATATTTTGGCTCCGACGTCCAAAACGGTAGAAGCGCTGATGCGCCTCGAAATGCCGGCAGGCGTCAACATCGAGCTTAAACTGTAAACCCACGTAGGAAAGGGTCAATGTTTGCGAAAGCAAACCAATAACTCAGGAGGTTATAACATGGCGAAATTCATGCTCGGTCGCAAAGCCGGGATGACACAGATTTTCGACGAGAACGGGCTTGCAATTCCCGTTACTGTCATCGCCTGCGGTCCTCTCACTGTCGTTCAAAATAAGACGGTGGAAAATGAAGGCTATCAGGCAGTCCGTGTTGGCTATGAAGAAACAAAAAAGGCGAACCGCCCGCATAAGGGGCAGTTCGATAAAGTTGGCGTCAAACCGATGCGAATACTGCGCGAGTTTCATACAGATGAATCGTATGAGCCTGGCCAGGTGATCGCCGTTGACGAGATGTTCGAAATTGGCGACGCAGTCGATGTGTCTGGAACGTCAAAGGGTAAAGGTTACCAGGGCGCGATACGCCGGCATGGCATGAAGCGCGGTCCGTCGTCGCACGGTTCCAAGTTCCATCGCAAAGCAGGTCCGATGAGTTCTGCCTCGACACCGGCCAAGGTGTTCAAGGGTAAGAAGCTTCCCGGCCAGCTCGGTTACAAACGTGTCACGGTGCTGAATCTCGCAGTCGTTCAAGTGGACGGCGAGCGTCACTTCCTCGTCGTAAAGGGCGCGGTTCCCGGGCCCAACGGCGGTCTTCTTGAGATCAAGACGTCCGTCAAGACGAAGAAGTAGGAGGGGACTTATGCAACTCAATGTTTATAACATCAAGGGAGAGGTCGTCGACACAATTGATTTGTCCGATGCCATCTTCGCAATTGAACCCAATGAGGACGCTGTTTATCGCGTTATGATCGCCCAGAAGGCCAATAAGCGCCAGGGGACGCATCAAGTGAAAAACAGAAGCGCCGTTCGTGGTGGAGGCCGCAAGCCTTTCAAGCAGAAGGGCACAGGGCGCGCTCGTCAGGGCTCGATCCGTGCGCCGAACCATGTTGGTGGTGGCGTGATCTTTGGTCCTTCGCCCCGTTCGTATCGCGTTAACCTTCCCAAGAAGCTACGCCGACTGGCCCTGTTCTCGATGCTGTCTTCTAAGGCAGGCGGTGACAAACTCGTCGTACTTGACGACCTCACAATCGAAAACGGCAAAACGCGCGTCATGGCAGAAGTATTGAAGAACCTCGGCGCCGACACGACGTCATTGATTGTTACGTGTGGCAAAAAGGACGACGTTGTCCGCTCGGCAAAGAACCTTGTGGGTGTGAAAACAGCGCCAGTGAATTCGCTCTCAGTTACCGATCTGCTCAAGTATGATCGTTTGATTGCGACCCGCGAAGCGCTACAAATTTTGGAGGAGGTCTACGCATCATGAAAGATCCGCATGATATCATCCTGAAGCCGATCATTACCGAGCACAGCATGGCTGATACGATGCTCGGCAAGTATACATTTGTCGTAGCCAAACACGCTACGAAACCTGAGATAGGAAAAGCCTGTGAGATTCTTTTCGACGTTAAAGTCGTAAAAGTGAACACGATGCACCTCATCGGTAAAACACGTCGCATGGGCAAGACGAGCGGTAAGACGGCAGCATGGAAAAAGGCCATCGTCACCATCGATCTCGAGCCCGCACCGGAAGAGTATTCTCTACCCGGCGGCAAAACAGGTTCGAGAGCCAAGAAATATAAGACCGAAATCGCGGAATTCGGATTTGGCCAGTAAGCCGATCGCGTGAAAGAAGGAGACCATTATGGCTACTAAAGGCTATCGCCCTACTTCTCCCGCCAGAAGGCAGATGACCGGATCAGACTACTCTGTACTGACGGACAAAGCTCCCGAGAAGAGCCTTCTCAAGGCAAAGAAGAAGAACAGCGGCAGAAATAACTACGGCCGCATTACAGTGCGCCACCGCGGTGGCGGGAACCGACAGAAATACCGTGTCATCGACTGGAAGCGGAATAAAACAGATATTCCTGCCAAAGTTGTGGCATTGGAATATGATCC
>LFTF01000064.1:25485-43515 GCA_001512945.1 Clostridiales bacterium DTU023
CTCAAGGTTGGTGCGACGGTTATCTCCGGAACTGACGTGGACATAGTGGCTGGCAATTGCTTGCCGCTATCCTCGATCCCCATCGGCACACAGATCCACAACGTGGAGCTCAACGCCGGTCACGGCGGTCAGCTAGTTCGGTCAGCAGGCACATCGGCTCAGCTACTTGCCAAGGAAGGAAAATACGCAACCTTGCGTATGCCCTCCACAGAAGTAAGGCTTGTTCTCCAGAACTGCCGCGCTGTTGTAGGTGTTGTTAGCAATATCGAAAACGAGATTACCAGTATCGGCAAGGCCGGACGCAGTCGCCATATGGGCCGCCGCCCATCCGTTCGCGGCTCGGCAATGAACCCTGTCGACCATCCACATGGTGGTGGCGAGGGGAAAGCGCCGATTGGAATGCCCAGTCCGGTAACACCCTGGGGCAAGCCGACACTCGGTTACAAAACGCGCAAGCGTAACAAGAGAACTAACCGAATGATCGTCCGACGCCGGACAAAGAGCTAGAGATGGAGGAGACAGCATGAGTCGTTCCGCAAAAAAAGGATTCTTTGTTGATGAAAAGCTTATGAAGCGCATCAACGAGCAGAATGAAAAGAATGAACAACGCGTTTTAAAGACGTGGTCGCGCGCCTCCACCATTTTCCCCGAGATGGTGGGTCACACTATTGCCGTATATGACGGAAGAAAACACGTTCCGGTCTATATTACGGAAGATATGGTTGGTCACAAACTCGGTGAATTTGCTCCGACAAGAACATTCAGAGGCCATGCCGGCTCTGAAAAACGCGTCAAGATGATTCGTTAAGAGACGGCGAGGAGGAATCACTGTGGCAAAGAAAGTAATGAGCAGACAGGAGTTGCTTGATCGTCGTGAAGAGATTATCGCGGATCATAAGAAGCAGACTCCGAGAAACGCAAAAAAACGCGTATTAACAAAAAGAGAGCGCAAGGTGCTTGGGATCGGTCGCGATGAAGGTCGCGCATCGGTTCAGTATCTTCGCATCAATTCGTTCAAAGTGAACGCACTGATCCGCTTGATTGTTGGTAAGCCGCTCGAAGAAGCTTACGCGATCCTGCAATATACCCCGCACGGCGCGGCGCAGCCTTTGACGAAACTCATCAAATCGGCTGAGGCCAATGCTGTGAACAACAACGGTATGAATAGCGAAGAGCTCTACGTCGCCGAATGTCACGCGACTCAAGGGCCGACACTAAAGCGTGTCCGTGCTCGGGCAAAAGGCCAGGCAACCTGGATCCGCAAACGTTCATGTCACGTTAACGTTGTTTTGAAGGAAAAGGAGCAGGAGGTCTAACATGGGTCAGAAAATCAATCCGCATGGTATGCGCGTAGGAATCATTAAAGACTGGGATTCGCGCTGGTACGCTGACAAAAAAGATTTTGCCCGCTATTTGGTCGAGGACAAGAAAATCCGCGACTACGTCAAAGCGGAGACAGAGCGTGCCGGTGTCTCGAGAATCGAGATCGAACGCCTGGGCGACGATAAGACGACCATAACGATTACAACCGGAAAGCCAGGCATCATTATCGGCCGTGGCGGTTCCGAGATTGAGAATCTAAAGAAGAAGCTGACGAAGAAATTCGGACGCACTTTCTATATCAATGTCAAGGAAGTTCGCAATGTTGATTGCGAAGCGCAACTGGTTGCTGAAAGCATCGCTAGCCAATTGGAGGAGCGTGTCTCCTTCCGCCGGGCTATGAAACAAGCACTCGGCCGTGCCACCAAAAACGGCGCTCGCGGTATAAAAACAATGGTATCCGGGCGACTCGGAGGCGCAGAAATTGCTCGCTTTGAGCAGTATCGTGAGGGGTCAATCCCCCTACACACGCTGCATGCCGACATTGACTATGGATTTGCTGAGGCGAAGACGTCCTATGGACAGCTCGGAGTCAAAGTATGGATTTATAAAGGCGATGTCCTGATGGTTGGGAACGTCGCTCAACAAGATAAGGAGGCGATCCCCGATGTTAATGCCTAGACGCGTCAAGCATAGGAAACAGCACCGCGGGCGCATGAAGGGGAAAGCGCTTCGCGGCAATACAGTGACCTACGGGCAGTATGGCCTGCAGGCAATGGAACCTTCCTGGATCACTGGAAATCAGATAGAGTCTGCACGTATTGCCATCAATCGGTATTTCCGGCGTGGCGGAACTGTTTGGATTAAAATATTTCCCGACAAGCCTGTATCAAAGAAACCTGCCGAAACCCGTATGGGTAAAGGTAAGGGCGCCCCTGAATTTTGGGTAGCGGTTGTGAAACCTGGCCGTGTCCTCTTTGAGGTTGCCGGTGTATCAGAGAAGCAGGCGCGCGAGGCGCTCCGCCTTGCGGCGCATAAACTTCCCTGCAAAGTGCGATTCATCGAAAGTGAGCGCAAGTTCACCGAAGAAGAGATCGCGAAATTTGCCGAAGTTCAAGTGCTTGACATACCGGATGAACTCCTGAGCGATGATGAACTGGCAGATATTGCCGGGGATACCGTGATAGACGGTGAATCTGATGATGAAGATGCCCAAACAGCGGCTGATTCTGAGTCAGAGCAACAGGAGGTCTGATTATGAAGGCGATAGATTTACGTGAAAAGAACCAGACCGAGCTTGAGACCGAGCTTCAAGAGCTCAAAAAAGAACTCTTCAAGCTTCGCTTCCAGCACGCGACTAACCAGCTCGCCAATCCGATGGAGCTGAAACGCGTCAAACGCGACATTGCTCGCGTCAAGACAGTAATGCGCCAGCAAGAGCTTGGTCAGCAGCTTGTCTCAAGATAGGGGAGAGAACCATGAGCGAAGAACGCAATAAGAGAAAACTGCGCGTGGGCACTGTGGTCAGCGACAAGATGGACAAAACAGTCATCATTGCCGTCACTGAGCACGTTCGTCACCCGCTTTACAAGAAATACATTAAGCGTACCGTCAAAATGAAAGCGCACGACGAAAATAACGAGTGCGGGATCGGCGACCGCGTCCGCGTGATGGAAACAAGACCGTTGAGCCGTGACAAACGCTGGCGCCTCGTTGAGATCATCGAGAAAGCCAGATAGTGCGGCGGGTTTAGGAGGACAGGTCAATGATTCAAGTACAATCCAGGCTCAAATCCGCCGATAACACCGGCGCGAAACGTCTGATGTGCATTAAGGTGCTCGGTGGCACAGGCCGCCGCTATGCCAATGTCGGAGACGTGATTGTCTGTTCCGTCAAGGAGGCTGCGCCAGGTGGCACAGTCAAGAAAGGCGAAATTGTCAAAGCTGTGGTTGTCCGGACTAAGTCAGGCATCCAGCGCAAGGACGGCTCCGTTATTCGTTTTGACGAAAACGCGGCGGTTATCCTGAAAGACGACGGCAATCCGCAAGGAACACGCATCTTCGGACCCATCGCCCGAGAGCTGCGCGAGAAAAACTACATGAAGATTCTCTCGCTCGCACCGGAGGTCCTGTAATGGTTAAGGAGGAACGGATGTCTCGCAATAAGCTACACGTCAAGATTGACGACCAGGTGTACATCCTGAGTGGTAAAGATGCGGGCAAAACTGGCAAGATCATCGCCGCATATCCGGCGAAGAGGCGCGTTATCGTGGAGGGTGTCAACATTGCGACACGCCACGTAAAGCCGCGTTCGCAGCATCAACAAGGTGGAATAATCCGCCAGGAGATGCCTGTTGACGTGTCAAACGTTATGCTGGTTTGTCAAAAGTGTAAACGCCCGTCTAAGGTCGGGAGAAAATATCTAGAAAACGGCGATAAAGTTCGCTACTGCAAATCATGTGGTGCGACCGTCTCCGTGATCACAAAGGGAAAGAAGGGATAACGCATGAACCGTTTGAAAGAAAAATATTTAAATGAATTGCGCGATGCCCTGATGAAAGAGTTCAACTACTCATCCATCATGCAAGTTCCCAAACTCGAGAAGATCGTGCTGAACATGGCTGTTGGCAACCCGCGCGAAAACCCGAAAGCTATCGAATCGGCAGTTCGTGATTTGACAACGATTGCCGGTCAAAAGCCTATCGTGAGAAATGCGAGAAAATCGGTTGCTAACTTTAAGTTAAGGGAAGGTATGCCGATCGGCGTCAAAGTGACGTTGCGCGGCGAACGAATGTATGAATTCCTTGACAAGCTAGTGAGCATTGCGCTTCCTCGCGTCCGTGACTTCCGCGGCGTTAATCCGAATTCGTTCGATGGGCACGGCAACTATTCGCTAGGTGCTCGCGAGCAGCTGATTTTCCCGGAAGTGGACTACGATAGCATCGACAAGATCAACGGCCTCGATATCGTCATCGTCACAACAGCTAATAGCGACGAAGAGGCGAAAGCGCTGCTCACCGGATTCGGCATGCCGTTCCGTAAGTAAGGAGAGGACAATATGGCGAAAAAATCGCAGATAATTAAAGCACAACGCACGCCGAAGTATTCGACGCGCCAAAAGAACCGCTGCCAGCTCTGTGGGCGTCCACACGCTTACATTCGCAAGTTCGGCGTCTGTCGTCTTTGCTTCCGCCAGCTCGCACATAACGGTCAAATCCCTGGCGTTCGCAAGGCCAGTTGGTAAGGAGGAGATATCATGCAGGTTACGGATCCAATCGCGGATATGCTGACACGCATCCGCAACGCCGGGAGAGCCGGCAAACTGACTTGTGAGATCCCCGCTTCGAACATGAAGCGCGCTATCGCGGATATTCTCATCGATGCAGGTTACATTGAAAAAGTTACCTACCGCGAAGATGGCCAACAGGGAATGCTGACAGTTACACTAAAGTATTACGGCTCCAAGCCGGTCATCACGGGAATCAAACGCATCTCTAAACCGGGTCTTCGCGTCTATGCGGATGTTGATCATCTGCCGCGAGTTCAGAATGGTCTGGGAGTTGCAATTATTTCAACCTCAAAAGGTGTGATGACAGATAAATATGCCCGCCGTACAAAAATCGGCGGTGAAGTACTCGCCTATGTATGGTGATCAGGGCATACACTCTGAAATGGGTTCTCTGAACCCGCAATCTTAAGAGCAGGAGGACTATTATGTCAAGAATTGGCAAAAAACCGATTCCGATCCCGAAGGATATCAAAGTAGATATCACCGGGACTGAGGTCAAAGTAAGCCACGGCGATCAATCGCTCACTCAAGCGATTGTCCCCGGTATCCGGGTTAGCGTCGATGAGGGCAATATTGTTGTCGAACGTGACAATGATCTTCGCCAAACGCGCGCTCTTCACGGGTTACTGCGTTCGCTCATCAACAACATGGTGATTGGGCTTAGCGAAGGTTTTAAGAAAAATCTAGAAATCACGGGTGTCGGTTACAAAGCCCAGAAGAGCGATAACAAACTCATCATGGATCTTGGCTATTCACATCAGGTGATCTTTGAAGAACCGGAAGGAATCACGTTTGAATTGGCATCCCCCACCCGTATTGCTGTGAAGGGTGCCGACAAGCAGTTGGTTGGCGAGATGGCCGCACAAATCAGGGCCGCACGTCTGCCCGATGCCTACAAAGGCAAGGGCGTCCGCTATGCCGGTGAGGTACTACGCCTCAAAGTCGGCAAGTCCGGTGCCAAGTAAGGAGCATGCACGATGATTAATAAAGAACCACGTAATAAGGTGCGTCTCCGCCGTCACGCTCGCGTGCGAAAGCTCGTTTCCGGAACGGCAGACCGCCCCAGACTCTGTGTCTTCAGGAGCGCTTCTCATATTTATGCGCAGATAATCGATGACACAGCACATCTCACGCTGGTCGCAGCTTCTTCGCTCGACGCCGGCGTAAAAGAAGTGCACCCTAACAGCGGGAATGTCGAAACGGCAAAGACTGTTGGAAAACTTGTTGCGGAGCGCGCGATTGAGAAGGGTATAACAACCGTTGTCTTTGATCGCGGCGGGTATCCATATCACGGACGGGTCGCAGCGCTGGCTGAGGCCGCGCGTGAAGCCGGACTTGTATTTTGAGGAGTGGCAATATGAGAAGACAAAGTAACCGCGACAGAAGAGACGATCGAGATCGCGATAATGAGTTCCAAGAACGCGTGATCCATATCAACCGTGTTGCGAAGACCGTAAAGGGTGGCCGCAATTTCCGTTTCACCGCGCTGGTTGTCGTCGGTGACGGCGAAGGCCGCGTCGGAAAAGGTGTTGGCAAATCCGCTGAAATCCCCGAAGCAATTCGCAAGGGAATTGAGGAAGCCAAGAAGAATTTGATTAGGATCTCAACCTATAAAGACACAATCCCTTACGAAGTAACCGGTGTATACGGTGCCGCGCGCGTGCTCCTAAAGCCTGCAGCGGCCGGTACGGGCGTTATCGCGGGAGGCGCCGTCCGCGCTGTCTGTGAGCTGGCCGGTATCAAGGATATCCGCACCAAATCACTTGGTAGCGCGAATCACAACAACATCGTCAACGCGACGATTGAGGGGCTAAAATCACTTCGCACACTTGAGCAAGTTGCGGAGATCCGGGGCAAAAATCCTCGAGAGATTCTGTAAGGAGGGTGACATGTCACTATTGAAAATTACCCTGCTGCGCAGTACCAACAGTACCCGCAAAGATCAAGTGGCGACCGTGCATGCGCTCGGCCTCAGGAAAATCGGACATTCAGTTATCCAGAAAGACAATGACGCGATTCGCGGCATGGTCCACAAGGTCCGCCATCTTGTCGTTGCTGAACCGTATGAAGGAGGAGACGATGAAGTTGAATGATCTGAAGCCGGTTGCCGGCTCCAATCCCAAAGCATCCCGCGTAGGACGTGGTCACGGTTCCGGAAGTGGAAAAACATCCGGCCGCGGTCATAAGGGCCAAAAGGCTCGCTCCGGCGGCAACGTTCGTCCTCAGTTCGAGGGTGGCCAGATGCCTCTTTACCGTAGAATCCCAAAACGTGGGTTCAACAACAAACGATTTGCCAAGCATTACATTGAGATCAATGTAGACGACTTGATGCGCATGGAAGACGGCGACGTCGTGACAGCTGAAACGCTGGCTGACAAGGGCGTTATTTCGCTGCCCAAAGTCAACGATGGTTTGAAAATCCTTGGTGACGGTGAACTTACAAAGAAACTCGATGTAAAAGCCAAAGCTTTTACTGCCACGGCCAAAGAAAAAATTGAATCGGCCGGGGGAACTTGTGAGGTAATCTGAAATGGGTAGCATGTTTCAGACTCTCGCGAATGCCTGGAAGGTTCCGGATCTTAAGAAAAAAATCCTCTTCACGTTTTTTGCGATATTGATTTTCCGTTTCGGGACAGCTGTACCGACCCCTATGATTGATACGGTCGCTTTTGCGGCTCTTATCGATCGGTTCGGACAACTGGGCCAATTCCTTGATATTATTTCGGGAGGCGCGTTCAAATCCGTATCGGTTTTAGCGCTTGGCATCTCACCTTACATCAACGCGTCGATTATTATGCAACTTCTGACGTTCGCCATTCCTGCTCTTGAAAGATTGCAGAAGGAAGGCGAAGAAGGCCAGAAGAAGATCCAAAAGATCACGCGGTTGCTAACACTTGGACTCTCGCTAGTCATGGCGACATCGTACGCGCTTCTTACGCGTGGCGCTACCACAGAGGGTATTCCCGAGTGGCTGAGCCTGGTCGTTGTAATCCTGAGCTTTGCGGCCGGTGCTGCTTTTATCATGTGGCTCGGTGAGCAGATTGATGCAAAAGGTATCGGAAACGGTATCTCGCTGATTATCTTTATCGGAATTGCCAGCCGTTTACCTGATTACGCCAAGCAGTTATTCGTATACGGCCAGAATCTGACGGTGACAAGAAATATTCTGCTTGCGCTGTTGCTTGTCGTGGCGGCTATCGGAGCTTTCGTCGGGATCATCACGCTGGTTGTCTATGTTCAGAGTTCCGAACGAAGGATACCTGTTCAATACACAAAACGTGTGGTGGGGCGCAAAGTTTATGGCGGCCAGAGCACTTATTTGCCGATCAAGGTCAACCAGTCCGGCGTTCTGCCTGTCATTTTTGCCATGTCGGTTTTAATGGTGCCTTCGACTATCGCGTCATTTACAGGGAGCACAGGTAAGTTTGCGACCTGGCTGATGAACTTCAATACCAATCCGCTTTATTACGTTGTTTACTCAATCTTGATTATCGCGTTCACATTCTTTTACTCGATGATCAGTTACAACCCGGTTGATATCGCCGGCAACCTTCAAAAAAATGGCGGTTATATACTCGGTATCAGACCCGGACGGCCAACAGCCGAGTTCATAGGTAGGACTGCGCGCCGGCTCAACTGGTTTGAAGCCGTATTCCTCGTCGTACTTGTATTGATGCCTTCCTTGCTGGGAGCTATCACAGGGGCACAAGGGATCTGGTTCGGCGGAACTGCAGTACTCATCTTGGTTGGCGTGGCCATGGATATCGTGACGCAACTCGAGGCACAGATGCTGATGCGCCACTACAAAGGGTTCCTTGATTGATATGGTGAAGCGGCTCATTTTAACTGGCGCACCCGGGAGTGGCAAGGGGACATGGTCGAAAATTCTTTCGGACACGTTCTCATTGCCACATATCTCCTCAGGAGATTTGTTCCGCAAGGAACTTGCGGATGACAGTCCATTGGGGCAGCAAGTTCGCTCCTATGTGGAGCAAGGGGCGCTTGTACCCGACGAGCTGACAATCAAGCTCGTCGAGAAAACGCTCGCGGAAGGTCCAGGTCAGAATGGTTTCATTCTCGACGGGTTTCCGCGGACGATTGCCCAGGCGCTAGCGCTTGATGGGATACTCGCCGCCACGGGCGTCAAGCTCGACGCGGTCATTGCGCTTGACGTTGACGAGGCGATTCTGGTTGAACGTGCGCTTTCACGGATGATCTGCCGTGGTTGCGGACAACCGTACAATACGT
Organism: Clostridiales bacterium DTU023; assembly: GCA_001512945.1. GTDB lineage: Bacteria > Bacillota > Clostridia > Saccharofermentanales > DTU023 > UBA4923. Next base: position 34,342 of record LFTF01000064.1, read on the forward strand.
CGGTGACCCGCCCCAATCAAGAGGGCGTATGCGATCGATGCGGCGGCGAAGTTGTTCGTCGCAGTGACGACACGCAAGAAACACTACAACGGCGGTTGCTTTTGTACCATGAACAGACGAAACCTCTGGCTGATTATTATCGTGATCAGGGTATTCTGGTCAAATTAGAAAACAATGGACCGCCCGACCAAACAGTTCAGCAGGAACTGTTCCAGATGCTGGAATCGACATGCTCCGGTGCGTGACTGGATTTGACCCCCAGGCATATAACTGCGTTGGTCTTAAGAAATTTGAAAATCAAGGTAAGGGAAAAGCATGATCACAATCAAGACACCAGAAGCGATTGACCTGATGCGCCAAGCAGGCGCAGTGGTTGCCTCTGTCTTCGACGCGATCAGGCCGATGATGAAAGAGGGCGTCACAACTGACGTGATCGATCACATCGCCCACGAGGTTATACTCGAAGCAGGTGCCATCCCATCTTTCCTCGGGTACGACGGGCAGGGTCCGACACCTTTCCCGGCGGCGACGTGCATCTCAATCGACGAAGAAGTCGTACATGGTTTTCCAAGCGCGGAGAGAGTCCTACGGGACGGTATGATTGTGTCGGTAGATGTCGGCGCATATCTCAACGGTTACCACGGCGATGCCGCACGGACTTTCATCATAGGTCAAGTTCCGGATCGCATCAGGGAACTTGTTGAGGTGACGGAGCAAGCGTTCTGGAAGGGCATTGAACAGGCCGTACCCGGCAACAGGCTGGGAGATATCTCGGCGGCTATCCAGGACCACTGTGAATCACACGGATTCGGAGTGATCCGAGAACTCTCAGGTCACGGGATCGGGACGGAGCTGCATGAATCTCCCAACGTACCGAATTATGGCCGCAAGAGCCGTGGGATAAGACTTGTCGCCGGAATGACATTGGCGGTAGAGCCGATGGTGACGCTAGGGTCGCGTGAAGTGATCATAGCGGACAACGATTGGACGTTTGAGACGCGAGATGGTTTGCCTGCTTCGCACTACGAAAACACGTTCGCCATCACGGAAGATGGACCAGTTGTTTTGACCATGCATGCCGGAGGGCTGTAGACTTGACACGGCGGGATATGGACAAGATGCCGCATGAAAGCAGTGTGGGCCGCGATCAGCCACTTAATGACGAACAAGCATTTTGTAGCCCGATAGCCGTTGACACGGAATTGCCAGAGCGATTCAAACAGGGGATGATTGTGATCTCCCTCAAGGGTCATGACCGGGGCCGCTTGTACCTTGTACTTGCGCAAAAGGGAGAGACGCGTCTCCTTTTGGCCGATGGGCGCACCCGAGGTTATGTAGACGCGAAGCTTAAGAATAAGAAACACGTCCGCCCGCTTGGACAGTTGATTGAAGAAAAAGAACTAGACGAGCTGATTGGCGGAGAGATGTGTGAACGTGAATGTGATACATTCATCAGGAAGTTGATTTCCGGCTGGGCCCTTGAAAAGGGTATCGCAACGCGATGACCGGAAGGCAATCGGAGGAGAAGATGCCGAAAGAAGAAGCAATTGAAGTACAAGGAATTGTCGTCGATACGATGCCAAACGCCGTGTTCCGGGTTCGCCTGGAAAATGGATTTGAGGTGATCGCGCACATTTCCGGTAAATTACGACAGCATTATATCAAAATTTTAACCGGAGACCATGTCACGGTAGAGCTGTCACCATACGACCTTACGCGAGGCCGTATCATTTGGAGATCAAAGTAGTACTTCTTGATTTTTTGAACGGTACGGGTTAGAATTATTAGCTGTGCGTAATGTACGCTAGTGATAAGGAGAAGAACCATGAAAGTTAGACCTTCGGTTAAACCAATCTGCGAGAAATGCCGTGTGATCAAGCGCCGCGGGCGTGTCATGGTAATCTGCAGTGATCCGAAACATAAACAAAGACAAGGCTGAGAGCAACACGCTCAGTTAAATGACAAACACAGATAATGACGACAGGCGAAATACAAATCGGATGACGATAAAGCCTTGTTGTGATGATAACCATGTGAGCATAATTGGAGGTAGCGAATGGCACGTATTGCCGGGGTAGATTTGCCCAACGACAAACGCGTAGAGATCGGTCTGACTGCCATATTTGGCATCGGGCGTTCGCTTGCAAGTGAAATACTTGAAGCAGCGGGAGTTGATCCCGGAACGCATGTCCGTAATCTAACGGACGACGAGATCACTCGTATCCGTGAGAAAATTGAGGACCATTACACGGTAGAAGGCGATCTTCGCCGTGAAACAGCCATGAACATTAAGAGGCTGGCGGAAATCGGCTGTTATCGCGGCCGTAGGCACCGCTTAGGGTTGCCTGTCCGCGGTCAGCGCACGCGAACAAATGCGCGTACGCGCAAAGGCCCCAAACGCAACATGGCAAAGAAAAAGAGATAAGGAGGACGAACGATGGCCAGTCAAAAAAGTGGACGCCCGGTCGGCCGTACAAGAAGGCGTGACCGGAAAAATGTCGAGCGTGGGTTAGCCCATATCCATTCGTCCTTCAACAATACAATCGTGACGATCACCGATCCGGCAGGCAATGTTATTTCCTGGTCGAGTGCTGGGGCTCAGGGCATGAAGGGTTCGCGCAAAGGCACACCGTTCGCAGCCCAGCTTGCAGCGGAGACAGCAGCGCGCAAAGCCACTGAACATGGAATGAAGACCGTTGAGGTTTTTGTCCGCGGTCCGGGATCCGGTCGTGAATCAGCGATCCGCGCACTCTCGACAGGTGGCCTTGAAATCGTCATGATCAAAGACGTGACCCCCATTCCGCATAACGGATGCCGCCCACCAAAGCGCAGAAGAGTATAAGAGGAGATCGCATACAATGGCTAAAAACAGATCGCCCATTCTAAAACGCAGCCGCTCACTGGACGTGCCGCCACAGATGTTGGGTATCAATAAAAAATCAAAACGCAACCCGAAAAGGTCGCGACGCAAGGAAGGCGAGTATGGTCGCCAGTTGCGAGCGAAACAGTCGGTGAAATTCGTCTACGGTGTCTTGGAAAAACAGTTCCGCAACACGTATGATCGTGCCAGCAAGATGCCTGGCAAGAGCGGTGAAAACCTGCTCAAGCTTCTCGAACTCCGTCTCGACAACGTCGTCTACCGGTTGGGTTTCACATCGACGAGGGCACAGGCCCGTCAGCTCATAAACCACGGCCATTTCGACATCAATGGACAGCGTGCCAGCATTCCGTCGATGAGCGTATCGCCTGGAGATGAGGTTGCCGTTCGTGAAAACTCCCGTCAGATCAAAATCTTCGACGAGATGCCTAACACATTGGTACCGGCATGGTTGTCATTCGATCCCGATCATCTGAAAGGCACTGTTCTCCGTGTACCCGAACGAGACGAGATCGATCTCGGTGTCGAAGAAACCCTGATCGTTGAGCTCTACTCGAAGTAATGGACACTAAGATAACCTTTCGCCGATTAGGAGGCTGTCATGAATGAATATAACAACACGAGCATAGAATACAGGACTCATTCCGAAGATGAGACGTATGGTCTATTTGTTGCCGAACCGCTAGAACGCGGATACGGTACCACACTAGGCAATGCGCTCCGGCGTGTCCTGCTTTCATCCCTGCCGGGATGTGCCGTGACTTCTATCCGGATCGAAGGCATATTTCAAGAATATTCCACTATCCCGGGTGTCATTGAGGATGTTACCGAGATTCTTCTCAATATTAAATCCATCCGCACAAGATCGCATGTTGACGGACCTAAAACTGTATTCATTAACAAAGAAGCAGGCTATAAGGGCCCTGTATGCGCCGGTGAATTTGATCAGAGCGATGAGCTTGAGATTATTAATCCGGACCTTGTGATCGCTCATATGAATGGAGATGGACCGCTCTTCATGGGGCTGACTTTCAATTCAGGGGTGGGTTACAAGAGCGCTGAACAGAATAAAGAGTTGAACGCACCAATCGGTGTAATCCCGGTTGACTCAATCTTTACACCTGTGCGCAAGGTCAATTTCCAGATCGAAGATACACGCGTTGGACAAGTCACAGACTTCGATAAACTCGCGCTTGAAATCTGGACCGACGGAACGATCACGGCAGAGGCAGCGCTGATGAAAGCGGCTGAAATCCTCATCGATCACCTAAATCTTTTTCTCTCTATGACGCACGACAAGACAGAGCCAGAAGAGCGCTCTCCGCTTGTAATTGAGGAAAAAGAGAAGAGTGTCTATGACGCACCCATTGAGGATCTTAAATTTTCGACCAGAATTTTTAACTCACTCAAGCGCGCCGACATCCACACGGTCGCCGACCTGGTCGCAAAATCATATGAAGATCTGATGAAAGTCAGGAATCTGGGCACGACGTCACTCAAGGAGCTTACAGAAATACTGGAAGCGCAAGGACTGAAGCTGGCCGAGCCTGATCATTCTTAAAGATAACAAAGCAGGAGGAATGCATTACCATGCCAGGATATAGAAGACTCGGACGCGAAACAGCGGCGAGAAAATCCATACTACGAAATCTCGTCACAACACTGATTGTTGACGGCAAGGTGACGACGACCGAGACTCGTGCTAAAGAAGCTGCACGTATCGCTGAAAAACTGATTGCGCTGGCAGTGAAAGAGCAAAATAACTTCACTACCAAGACGGTGACGGTGTCGGCTGCCAAGCTAGATGATAAGGGGCGCAAACAACTTCGTACAGCGACCTCGAAAAACGATCGCAAATACGACGTTGTCGAACGTGAAGTCAAGCAGAAGACGATCCAGGTCGATCTTCCGTCGAGACTTGCCGCTCGCCGCAAAATCATGAAAATGATGGTTGAAACGCGTGATGAAAACGGAGACCGTGTCAATACAGTCAATCATCTGTTTAGCACCGTTGCGCCACGCTACATTAATCGTTCCGGAGGCTACACCCGCATCATTAAGATCGGACCGCGCCGAGGCGATGCTGCTCCGATGGCCGTTCTGGAGCTTGTATAGCCCTTGTTTGTCCGTCAGGACGTATGAGCAGAGCATGGGACTGAATGCCTCAGGTATTCAGTCCTTTTTTATAGCTCTGTGTTACAATTTACGGGCGTTAAGCGACGTGTAATGTCAACGAGAGTACTCAGTTTTCCGCGCTTTCGCATAAGATAAATAATTTATTTTTAAGCAGAGGGTCCGATCATGGACCTGGAGTTCAGATGATTCAACCGGTAGGTGCGATGATTCGCTTCGACAACGTATCGTTCTCATACGGCGCCATGCAAGGACAGCGGCCAGTTCATGCCGTCCAAAATAGTTCGCTTTCAATTAAAAAGGGCACTCACGTAGCGCTGGTAGGGCGAAACGGCTCGGGGAAGTCGACTATCGCGCGCCTCATGAACGGATTACTGTTACCGGACGAGGGCCTCGTCATTGTGGATGGCAAACGCACCGTTGATGAAGACTCGCTTTACGCGATCCGCAAGCAGTGTGGCATGGTGTTCCAGAACCCTGACAACCAGATCATCGGGACAACAGTCAGAGATGACGTCGCATTCGGACCTTGCAACCTGGGACTGCCGGTCGATGAGGTTCTGCGCCGTGTTGATGAGGCACTGGATGAGGCGGGACTTCTCGCACTCAAGGACAGGGCGCCGCATGAACTCTCCGGAGGGCAGAAACAAAAGCTCGCGATTGCGTCTGTTCTCGCAATGCAACCTGACTGCATCATCCTCGATGAAGCGACGGCTATGCTTGACCCGTCTTCTCGACATGAGATTATGACGCTTATGCTCGAACTTAAGAAAACCCACGAACTCACGATTGTCCAGATTACGCACCATATGGAAGAAGCGCTTCTTGCCGACTACATTTACGTGATAAGCGACGGCGGTATAGCGTTTGAAGGGCAGCCATCCCAAGTTTTCGAGCAGAGTGATCGCATTCGCCGCGAAGGACTTTCTGTACCGATGCATCTCGACATCGCCCATCTTATTCGAGAACACACAGGAGTACCTTTTAACCCTCAAGAGATCATCACATTTGAGGGCGCGGTAAACTATGTGCGGCACGCGCTAGGTTATTACAGGGAATTAGCTACGAGTGAGGACACTGTCACTGCGCCTACATGTGTTCCTTCCGAACCGTTCGCCCATGAAGCGGATCAGCAGACAGATGTCATCGAAGTCCACAATCTGTCTTATACCTACGGAACAGAAATCGGCGCGCCTGTCGCCGCGCTGGACGATGTATCTTTGGCAGTGCGGGACGGCGAGGTGCTGGGCATTGTCGGGCACACAGGTTCGGGGAAATCTACCCTGATTCAGCACTTTAACGGGCTGATTCCGTCTGAGGAGGGAACGGTCATCGTTCTGGGTCAAGATCTCTCGCGCAGGAAGGTCATTCGCGGCATTCGCCGCCATGTCGGCCTGCTATTTCAGTATCCGGAAGATCAGTTGTTCGAGGAAACGGTCGCGCTCGATATCGCGTTCGCGCCTAAACAGCAGAAGCGCTCACCGCAAGAAGTAGAGCGAGCGGTGCTAAGAGCGGCTGAACGTGTAGGCATCACATCCATTCTGGACCGTTCGCCGTTTGAACTCTCAGGCGGTCAGCGCCGCCGTGTTGCTATCGCGGGCGTTCTCTCCGCGGAACCCGATATTCTCATTCTCGACGAACCGGCCGCCGGCCTAGATCCCGGGGGACGTGACGCGCTTTTCGCCGATCTCATGACACTTGCCGGAGAAGGGGCGACTCTGGTTATTGTTTCGCACGATATGGAGTTGATGGCCCGTTATGCTGACCGCGTTCTTGTCCTAAAAGAAGGACAAATAGCGGGAGTAGGCACTCCGGAGGAGATTACATCGTCGCCTGAATTTCTTGAACAAGTCTATCTTGACGTACCGGCCCCCAAGCGGTTTCTCGACCAATTCAAAGATGACTATCCCAATCTCAATACATTCTCCTTCAACGCGTGCGACGCGGCCCGCGCGCTCATAGCGGTGAGCGTGCCTGAGAATACTGCAGGAGGCTCACATGAATAAGAGCCTGCTCGGCCGTTCGATCCCAGGCGACTCGCTGCTTCACAGACTCGACGCGCGGGTCAAGTTTATCGCGGCGATTCTGCTGATGGTGGCGATCCTCTCCACTCGCGATGTTCGAGTCATGGCTGTCTTTGTTGTGTGGACGATCGCCCTGATGGTCATATCAAGGATCAAACTCACGATTATTTTGCGAAGTATCCGCCCGCTCGTATTCATTATCCTCTTTGCCTTTCTTCTCCATGTCCTCACAGTCGACGGCCGTACAATTGTCCAGATTGGCCCCGTTGCCATCACGGAAGAGGGGCTGTTCTCAGGCTCCATGACTGCGCTTAGACTGATATTGATGGTCGTCAACACATCACTGTTTTTAACATTGACTACAACGCCTCTTGCCATCGCTGACGCGTTAGAAAGCCTGCTCGCTCCTTTGCGTTATATCCGTTTTCCCGTTCACGAATTCGCCATGATGATGTCGATCGCGTTGCGGTTCGTCCCGACCCTGATCGATGAGTCGGTTAAAATCATGAAAGCGCAGTCATCGCGCGGCGCGGATTACGATACGGGCGGTCCGTTAAGACGTATGCGCGGGCTCGTGAGCATTCTAGTTCCTCTTTTTATTTCGAGTTTTCGTCGTGCCGACGATCTGGCGGTCGCGATGGACGCGCGCTGCTATCAAGGAGAGGTTGGCAGGACCCGTCTTTACACATCACAACTTGTCATGCGAGACGTATTATTTCTTGCGGTTGTTGTGTCGCTGTTTGTTCTCGTTTTTGTCTCCAGAACTCTGCTCCCAACCGTGAGTGGTATCATGAGTATGGTTTTTTAGGTCTAATAGCGCGACAAAAATGGGGGGAAAACTTGTTACCCAAGGACACGAATACATCGAATGGACGCCGGTACGCGATACTCACAGAGTATGACGGCACACCGTTCAGCGGATGGCAGATTCAGGACAACGCGCCGTCCGTCCAGCAGTGTCTGCAAGACGCGTGGCACAAGCTGACAGGCGAGACGGTTACCCTCACAGGGGGCAGTCGCACAGACGCCGGTGTCTCGGCATCGCATCACGTTTCCTCATTCCAATCCCGTACGTCGATTCCCGTTGAGCGGATCGCGCTTGCTTGGAATTCGGTGTTGCCCGATGCCATAGCAGTACACGATACACGAGAGGTTCGAAGCGCCTTTAATCCACGTTATGACGCGTTGGGCAAGACGTATCGGTACACGATCGTGACCGGTTCTGTGCGTCCTGTACTTGCGCGCCATTTTGCGGCCTTTGTGCCGGGAACCCTCGGTGTCAATGCGATGCGTCAAGCTTGTTTGTTATTGGCAGGCACGCACGATTTCACATCGTTCATGGATCAGGGATCTCCGACGACTAGACCTGTTAGGACGCTTCATGAACTCGGTGTAGCGGAAGAAGATGATCGACTCGTTTTCACATTCATGGGGGACGGCTTTCTCTACCATATGGTGCGAATTCTTGCGGGAACACTCGTGTCAGTGGGTCAAGGTAAGATTGATCCCAAAGAGATTGAGACGATCTTTGAATCGCGTGACCGAACGTTGGCAGGTCCGACGATGCCGCCCGAAGGGTTGTTACTTGAACGAGTATTCTTTGCCGATCATCTCTTTGGTGATGATCGCTGGGCGTATCAAGATCCGAGACGAGCGGACAAAATAGCGCATCTTCGGCCGTGAATCAACAAGTGTGGAGAATGTGCACGGTAAACTTATAATATGAAGTGTTGAATGATAAAGGAGCGGTGAAATGGCGAACGGATGGGATGAAGATATCAATCTGGCGATGTTGACTGATTTTTACGAAATCACAATGTCAAACGCGTATTTTAAGCAGGGGATGAAGGATACGGTTGCTGTCTTTGACATGTTCTTCAGGGATGTTCCGGAGTCCGGCGGGTTTGCCATCATGGCCGGCGTTGAGCAACTTGTGGAATATCTTGGCAACATTCATTTCAGTGAAAAGAATATCGCCTATCTTGAAGGGCTGGGCCAATTCGATCCCGCTTTTCTTGACTACCTGCGCCATTTCAAATTCGACTGCGATGTCTGGGCGGTGCCGGAGGGCATGCCGATCTTCCCGGGTGAGCCGATTGTCAAGGTCAAGGGACCGATCATCCAGGCGCAAATGATCGA
>LFTF01000068.1 GCA_001512945.1 Clostridiales bacterium DTU023
TTTTTGGGAAGAGGTGAAAACTCGTAAGGGAGTGTCACGGTCCCCAATCCGGCACCTGTTGATTCATCGATAATGAAGATTGCAAGCCCCGGGCAGACACCCGCGCAGATGCTGCAACCCGTACAGAGGTCATAGTCGATCTGGGGGAGGTCGTTGATGTTCTCCATGGGCAGAATGGCGCCGAAGGGACAGGAGGTGCTACAGGGGTTGCAGGGGATCTCCTGGAAGCATTCAATGACGGCGTAGGGGCCTTTGGCTCGCCTCTCAGCGGTTGGCAAAACCGATTTAACTTGTGCGAGTGTGGCAATTCCGCTTTTACCCAACATAATCCACCTCATTGATCCCAACCCAATCTGCTTTTATATGGTTGCACGCGGCACAGGTAAGGCCGGACCGGATTTTTGCACTAGCCGGTCCCGAGCGAAGCGAATCAAGCTGCGCGAGACAGTCGAGATGTTCCTCTTGGTATCGGTCTGTTCGGTATCCCAGTGACGAGGCAGCTTCCAGTCCAGCGAGGTGTCCTTCGACCATCGCGGCGCT
>LFTF01000084.1:0-7609 GCA_001512945.1 Clostridiales bacterium DTU023
TCACTCAAGTCGATCTCAGGTTTGATTTTGCCCTTTGTCTGCTCCTCAACCCAACCACTCATACGTTTAGCCGTCTCGGAGTTCTTGAAATCGACTTTGAATGCCGACGCGTAAAAATCGTTCGACAGTTGATCGAGCCAGTCCTGTTTAATGATTTTCTTTGAGTCACTTATTAGATCCTCGCGAAACCAGATCGCGTTGGCAATCTGTTCTGCCGATTCCTTGCCGTCCCTTGTCATTAGCGCGTAAAGATTACGAAGCTCGTTCCCGATTTGCATGGAATCGGGTATCGCCATGAATGCGCGAAGATCCGTCTTCGTTTTGCCGGCAGTTCCCGCCTCAAGCATCGCAAGCGCGTAGTAGAGACTGATCGGGGAATAAAGTGAATTTTTATCTTCCAAGCCGGTCAATACCGATGCGGAAGTTTTGCCCGCGAAGGCCCAAAGTGATCGTCTGAACGCGTCAGAGATATCTTCGTATCGAACGCCTTCCTTGATCTTGCCGGGTATTGCGAGCGCATCTGCTTGGACTGGTCCTGCGACACCACACCCAAAGAGGGCGGTTGAAAGAATCACCAACCCCATTCCCAATGCGGCAAATCTGAGTAGTCGGCGCGGGTGACGCGCTGTTACTGTCTGATCATGTGTTATGCTCATAAAATTTTACGCTCCTTTCAAAGGTGCTCATTCTCTTAGACGTCAGAACACAGCCAAAGGTTACGCGGTTGATGCCCTAGTTACGCGGTTTGTGCCCTAACTGAATTGAAATTGAAAGGCCGCTCCATGACTTGCATGAATACTTCTACTACTTTTAGCCGTGACCAACAATTAGAAAGAGTTCTGGCCAAAATTTTTCTATTTTGAGAGCGGATTGCGCACAATGCCTACGAATAATGGCGCACCCGCGCTATCCGAAATTACGTAGATAAACGGACGGTCAAGTGTCATTTGGATGTGTTCCAGCTGATCAGGCACAGAGGTATCGCCGACTTGAATTTCCGTATAGGCTGCGGCCTCAACACCGTCTTTGTCTAGCGCAATAAACGTTTCCTGCGTAATCGCGCTCACCTGGGCATCACGGTCGAGCATGGCGGAAAAATCGGGATTCTCACTAACGATGCCCTGAAGACCGATACTCTTCATCATCTCCAAGACATCCATTTTCGTCCTGTAAGTAAACTCAGGTAACTTGAAGTCAACATCAACCAGTGAGCGCTCTTTTTCCATGAGAGTCACAAGTAGTGCCGGATCTTTTAACAGATCCTCAGGTGTTGTCCCTTCTGCGGGCAGGATGAAATCAATCCTTCCGTTCATGAGGGGAAGCGCGCAGGCTTGGTAGCGTTCTTCGCGAAGAACGGTCAGTGATTTGAAAAATCCAGAAAGATAGGAAACGTCAATAATAGGGCCGTTCGCTCCGTCAAAGGTGTCCTTGTGGATCGAGTTTTCCTCGAAAGGTGTCACCCAGTTAGCCTTAAAATAGAGCGTATTCATCAGAACAATCAATAGATCGGGATTACTCAAATCGATATCAGGCTTAATTTTGCCCTTTGTCTGTTCCTCAACCCAAGCACTCATGCGTTTCGCGGTCTCAGCTTTTGAAAAATCGACTTTAAACGCCGACGCGTAAAAATCGTTCGACAGTTGATCGAGCCAGTCCTGTTTAATGAATTTTTGTGTATCGCCGAGAAGGTCCTCGCGAAACCAGATCGCATTGGCGATCTGCTCTGCCGTCTTCTCGCGCTCCACAGTCATCAGCGCGTAAAGATTGCGCAGTTCGTCACCCATTTGGGCTGAGTCGGGCACTGCCATGAAAGCGCGAAGATCTGTCTTCGTTTTGTTGGCAGCCCCTGCCTCGAGCATGGCGAGCGCATAGTACAGGCTTATGGGGGAATAGAGTGAATTCTGATCTTCCGGTGCGATCAATACGGACGCAGAAGTTTTGTCGGCGAAGGCCCAAAGAGAACGTCTGAACTCTTCAGATACATCTTCGTATCGAACGCCTTCCTTAATCTTGCCGGGTATTGCGAGCGTATCTGCTTGGACTGGTTCTGCGATACCACACCCAAACAGGGCGGTTGAAAGAATCACCAGCCCCATTCCCAATGCGACGAATCTCAGCATCCGGCGCGGACGGCGAATTGCCATCGACTGATCATGAATCATTTTCATAAAATCTCACGCTCCTTTCAAAAGGTGCTTACTCTTTTAGACGTCAGGACTCGTGAATAGGTTACATTTATGCGGGAAATATCGGCCCGTTAGGCCTCCGGATCAACCCAGACAACAGAGGTTTCATCGGAAACCGGTTCTGGAGGGATGATGGGGCCTTGCGGAATTCTGATTCTGATATGAATGCGGGGCATCTTGGTCCGTCGCATAGGTTTGGCAACAATCTCGATCTCGCCATGATCAGGGCAAGCGGCAGTAGCGAACCAACTCTTACCCGCTTTAACCTCCGTCCATTCCCCCATGATCGTCTTCCCGCACTCAGGACAAGCATAGCTGCGGGATTTCAGGTAAACAAATGGATCCTCTTCAGGACTCAGCTCGACGCGCTCTTGAGCTTGATTGTTCAAAAAAGGATTATATATATAAGGTCGGAGCAGTGAATCAGCTGTTTCATTGGGGCACTCCTCTAATCGAGGTCTGAGAGTTTCCGCCAGAATCCGGGCAGTATAAGTCGCATCGGAGATCGCCTCATGGAAAGGAAGATCCTTCTCCAGTCGAAGAAAATCGAGCGCATATTCAATTGAGCGTTGGTTGCCTCTTGACTTGCCTTCCGCCAAGCCCGCAAATACTGCCTGGACGTTGAGCGCTCGGAAGGCAAACTCCGGAGCGTTCGGATGAAATCGGATATTCGAAAGAAGAACTTCTGAGTCGCTCGTTCCCCATGACGCCAGAACGGCGTTATCCCCGATAAATTCTTTTAAATCTTTCGCAACTACGACAAACGGGTCACCGTGATAAAGACTCTGCTGTGTGCGGTTCGTCACAGCAGCGATATGCCGTTGAATACGTTTATAAAGAACAGGCATCACATGACACTGAAATTGGTCTGTGATATCGAGATTTTTGTTCATGCGGACAGCGCCCACTTCAATGATCTCGAACATCATTTTCGCGGCAAGCTCGGGATCAACTTTCGAAGAACGGGTTGCCGTATTCCATTCAAGATCGATGACGACAAAATTCATTATTTTAACCTTAATTTCATACTTGCAAAGAAAAGACTATCGAGTTTGAGATGTGCCAAAGGCATTTTTTACTCGTTCAAAAAATCCCTTGCGCTTCTCATAATTTTGGTCGGTACAACTCTCATCAAATGCTCTGAGCATCTCTTTTTGCTCCGGTGAAAGGTTGCGCGGAACTTCGATCATAACGCGGAACTGGTGGTCGCCGCGCGCCGTCGGCCTACTGATGTAAGGAATTCCTTTGCCTCGAACCGTGTAGAGATCTCCCGGCTGTGTTCCTTCCCGCAACTTGACCAAAACGGCTCCGTCTATAGTCGGAACCTCTATCTCTGATCCCAGAGCGGCTTGCGCATAGGTGACCGGTTGTTCGCTAAATGTGCGGTTACCTTCACGTGAAAAGACGGGATGTGGCCGGATAAATATTTGAATATATAGGTCGCCAAAGGGGCCCCCGTTACGACCAGGTTCACCCTCTTCTCGCAAGGTCAGCATTTCGCCTTCATCAATACCTGCCGGAACTGTGACGAGAAGTTTCTTGTCACGCATGACATTACCTTCACCGTGACATACGGAACAGGGGTTCTCGATTATTTGTCCGGATCCCCCACAACGTGAACACGCCCTCGTCGTCATGACCTGTCCAAAAAGTGTCTGTTGCTGGGTGTATTCCTGCCCTGTGCCCTCACAAACCGGGCAGACAGCGGGGGCCGATCCGTCAGCCGTCCCTTTGCCCTTACATTTCGTACAACGATCCGCTTTTCGGATCGATATTTCACGCTCGACTCCGAACGCCGCTTCCATGAAATCGAGATTCATTCGGTAGCGCAAATTTGCTCCACGGGTTGGTCCCGTAGAACGACGAGTCGCTTGCTGGCCAAAACCGCCAAACCCGCCGCCAAAACCGCCGAAACTGCCAAACAATGTCGAGAACAAATCATCAAGATTGACGTTGTATGCAGCTGCGCCGCCATCATAAGCAGACGGGTCTACACCTGCATGCCCGACCTGATCGTAACGAGAGCGTTTATCAGAATCTGACAGTACCTCGTACGCCTCATTTGCTTCCTTGAATTTATCTTCCGCATCTTTATCATCGGGATTCACATCCGGATGATATTGTTTCGCGAGCTTCCAGAACGCTTTCTTGATCGTGCTGTCGTCGGCATCACGCTCGACGCCAAGTACTTCGTAATAATCGCGTTTCGTCGCCACTTGATCCTCCCGTGGTCGTTGATACGACCGTTTACTATCTTATCACTTCCCGGGCATCCGGGTTTTTGAACACATCACGGGAGCAGACGCGATCACCGCGTCTGCTCCCGTGTCTTAAAAGTCAATCTGACTACTGTTCTACTGACGCTAAGGTCACCTGAACCGTGCGATTAATCCTCGTCGCCACCGACGTCTTTGAAGTCAGCTTCATAGGTTCCGGGTTCCGATTCGGGAGCGCCCTGCGGTTCTTGCTCGCCAGGCTGACCCTCTTGTTGTTGCGTTTTCTGGTACATTGCTTCGGAAGCTTTGTACACTACCTGGCTGAGATCTTCCATGTCCTTTTTCATTGCGTCGAGATCGCCTCTTTCGTGGCTGTCACGCAGCTTCGCGAGATGCTCCTCGATTGCCTGTTTGTCATGGTTTTCAAACTTGTCGCCTGATTCTTTGAGCAATTTTTCCGTTTCATAGAGCGTGGTTTCCGCCCTGTTCTTGGTGTCAATCTCATCCTTTTTCTTGCGATCTTCCTCGGCAAACTGCTCCGCGTCTTTGACAGCGCGGTCGATCTCGTCATCCGACAAGTTTGTCGATGCCGTAATCGTAATATGCTGTTTTCGATTCGTACCTTTATCGATGGCTGAGACGTTGACAATCCCGTTGGCGTCAATGTCAAAGCTCACTTCGATCTGAGGAACGCCTCGGGTCGCCGGCGCAATTCCGTCTAGTGTGAATCGACCAAGCGATTTGTTACCGGACGCCATTTCTCGCTCGCCCTGCAGGACGTGAACTTCCACCTGTGTCTGCCCGTCAGATGCCGTCGAGAAGACACGCTTCTTGCTGGTCGGGATACGTGTATTGCGGTCGATCATGCGCGTTGTAACTCCACCCAGAGTCTCGATACCCAACGACAGTGGCGTTACATCGATCAACACCATGTCATCGATATCACCTGAAAGGATACCTGCCTGGATAGCCGCGCCCATCGCGACACACTCATCAGGATTGATACCCTTGAAGGGATCCTTGCCAAAGTACTGGCGCACCATGTCTTGAACGGCCGGGATTCTTGTGGATCCACCCACCAGAAGCACCTTGTCAATGTCGGCTGGTTTGAGCCCAGCGTCTTTCATAGCCGCATTCAAGGGAACTTTCGTCTTTTCGATAAGGTCAGACGTCATATCGTCAAACTTGGCACGAGTCAACGAAAGGTCAAGGTGCTTGGGCCCATTCTGATCAGCTGTCACAAACGGCAAACTAATCGTTGCTGTAAGTACATTCGACAGTTCAACTTTTGCCTTTTCGGCAGCTTCTCTAAGCCTTTGCATCGCAAGGCGATCTTTTGTAAGGTCAACACCCTGCTCTTTTTTCATTGAGTCGGTCATCCATTCGACAATCTTGTTGTCGAAGTCGTCACCACCAAGGCGTGTATTCCCGGACGTCGATTTAACTTCAAAGACGCCGTCACCGATCTCAAGGATGGACACATCGAAT
The DNA here is from genome assembly GCA_001512945.1 of Clostridiales bacterium DTU023. Taxonomy (GTDB): domain Bacteria; phylum Bacillota; class Clostridia; order Saccharofermentanales; family DTU023; genus UBA4923. The sequence goes on from LFTF01000084.1 coordinate 5,891, forward strand.
GTACCTCCCCCAAGGTCGAAGATCACGATCGTCTGATCGGATTCTTTGTCAAGGCCGTAAGCGAGCGCGGCTGCCGTAGGCTCATTGATGATCCTATCCACTGTAAGACCTGCAATGCGTCCCGCGTCTTTTGTCGCTTGGCGTTGAGAGTCAGAGAAGTACGCAGGAACGGTGACCACTGCATGGGTCACTGGTTCACCCAAGTAAGCCTCCGCGTCATGTTTTAATTTTTGCAAGATCATCGCCGATATTTCCTGAGGCGTGTAGGCTTTGCCATCAATCATGTTGACGTGATCCGAGCCCATTTCGCGCTTGATCGACATAACCGTACGGTCTGGATTTTTCTGTGCCTGATTTTTTGCGATCTGGCCAACGAGACGCTCCCCTGTGCCTGTGAATGCGACTACAGATGGAGTCGTTCGACTGCCCTCCGCATTCGCGATAACGATTGGCTCGCCACCTTCCATAACAGACACAACCGAGTTAGTTGTCCCAAGATCGATTCCAATAATTTTAGCCATTTCAATTTCCCCTTTTCTTTTAGTTTGAGTTCCGCGACATTTTTACTTAAAGTTCCGCACCGCCGCGATATCGCGCGAAACTTGTTGAGTTGTATTCATTATCTAATTGATGACCTTGACCATACTGTGTCTGATCACCCGGTCATCTTTGCGATAACCTTTTTGATAGACCTCCGCCACATAGTTAGCGGGCTCGTCCTCGTCTTCCTCATGGACAACAACCTGGTGAACATTCGGATCAAAATCCGATCCCACTCCGTCAATCTCTGTTACGCCAAGCCGCCCAAACGCTTCGTCAAGTTGCTGGGCAATCAGGACGACACCTTCAGCGAATTCACGCGCCTCAACAGTCTGGCAATTGTTTGCCGCTTTTATGGCACAGTCGACGCTGTCGACGACCGGCATCAGCTGGCGAATGGTCTCAATGACGCCCTCTTGGTAACTCGCCGCTTTGTCGAGCCGTGACCTTCTCCTGAAATTGTCGTAGTCGGCGCATACGCGCAGGTACCGCTCGTTGAGTCCACGGAATTCTTGTTCCGCCTGTTTTTCAACCTCGACCTCCTCCACTTCAACCTCTACGGATTCATCGGAATCTTTGATTACCGTAAGGTCTTCGGCGTTGCCGACAAATTCTGCGTCATTTTTCTTTGCTTTTGAATGCTCTTTGCGATCGTTCATAGCTTTCCCTTTATCCCTTCTCATCGTTGTGTCCATCCAATTTATCTGAATCTCCACTACCCACATAGTGTTCACCGGCGGCTTCTGTCAGCGCTTTGTTGACGAAACTGATCTGCGAGATGATATTCCCGTACTGCATACGCTTTGGCCCGATCACACCGATCTGCCCCGTTATCTCGTTGCCGATTCTGTACGTTGTCGTGATGAAAGACATATCTTCCATTCCTTCAAGCGCAATCTCCTGACCGATACGCACCATGTAGGCCGGCTTTGGTGTCTGAACCACAAGTGAATCCTGAGCACTGCCGTCATGTGTTTCTAGACAGTCTATATCCCAGTCACAATTCTCTGCCTGACGATCTTCTTGCTCCTGCTTCATTTCCATCATGTAACCTGCCACCATGTGCTCCTGTTGCACCGCGTGATAAAAGCGGTTAGCTCGTTCATAATCGCGGAATTCAGGATGCTTGAGCAGTTGGTATTTACCATCCATAAAAACTTCAATCTTTTCCGTCTGTTT
>LFTF01000084.1:7782-19237 GCA_001512945.1 Clostridiales bacterium DTU023
GTTTTACCTGCCAGATATTCCGCTGCCCGCTCGATCAAGTCCTTGGCCTCGTGCAAATTTATTTGGAGAAAATCCTTTATGGAGGAAGCTTCCTTGTGAGAAATTTCAGGCAGCGACATCATGCTGTCAACGTAGGCTCGATAGCCCTTATCCGAAGGCATCCTGCCCGCGGACGTGTGAGGTTTTTCGAGATAGCCTCTCTCCTCAAGCTCGGCCATTTCATGCCGGATGGTCGCTGAAGACAACCTTAAATTATGGCGCTCGACAAGCGATTTAGAACCGACAGGTTCAGCTGTCTCAACGTAATCGTCGATGATGGCCTTGAGTATTTGTACTTTGCGCTCGTCCATAAGATTGTCCCTTTCACGTATTAGCACTCGTACGTGTCGAGTGCTAATTCAACTTTATCACCTCCCCTATCTGCTGTCAATAAAGGAGTTGTGACATAGGTGACAAAATTGTGAAGAACTCTTGAAATATTGACGCAAAGCCATCAAAAACGTTGCCAGGCATTGATTTTGAAATAATCAAACCTTCCGATAATCAGCCAATCAAACAAGTTCCCGGGCGACAATATCGGCAAAATCAAGTCCTCTGGCGGTAAGTCGGACACAACCGGCATTGCGGAAAACAAGTCCTCGACGTTCCAGAGATGTTAGCTTTTCACCGAACAGTTCGTCGAAATCAATCCCGTGACGCTGCATAAACCGTTCGCGAGTGACGCCTTCCATAAGACGAAGGCCAAGGAGTATCGTTTCTGTACACGCCTCTGCTTCAGATATTGTTTCTTCAACAGTCGATCCGGAAAAAGGACCTCCGGCGGTATCTTCCATTAGTGCGTACCATTCTTCGATCCCGGCTGGATTGCAACGCCTCATGCCCGCCATATAACTGGCCGCGGCCGGTCCGGCTGCCAAATACGGGTCAGCATGCCAATAAACGAGATTGTGACGCGATCGCGCACCCTCTTTCGCAAAATTACTGATCTCATAGTGTTCAAATCCAAGTAATTGCAGACGATGAGTGATGGTATGCGTCATCTCCCGCTCACGCTCATCATCGGGGAAGAGCTCGGGAGAGTCACGCCACAAGTGATAAAAGGGTGTGTTTTCAGCGATGGAGAGCGCATAAGATGAGACATGGTCAACGGGAAGAGAATCGATGAAATTGAGCGTGTCTTCTATGTCCGTCATAGTCTGTCCGGGAAGGCCCGTCATGAGATCAACCGCGATATGGCGAAATCCCGCCTCAGCCGCAGACGTCACCGCGAACGCCGCGCCTTCCGCTGTATGACGGCGCCCTGCCGTTAAGAGAAGTTGGTTTGAAGCAGATTGAACCCCAAAACTAATTCGGTTAACGCCCGCATCGCGCCAGATACCAAAGGCTCTCGTTTTTAACGGCGAATCCACCGATTCCGGGTTAGCTTCCAGCGTAATATCACACGAGGGGGTTAGTGAAAAAAGAGATCGTGCATGGTCGATGAGGGATGAAATCATCCTTGGGGGCACGTAAGACGGTGTCCCTCCTCCAAAATAGATGGTATCGAGCGGTGCCAACACAACCTGGTTGGCGTCAGCTTCATCCGCGATCCGTGTCAACTCGAGAAGGATACCTCGATGCCACATGCGCATCGCATCGTCATCGGGACGAGCGATGGAATAGAAATCACAATACGAGCATTTCCCACCGCAAAAAGGAACGTGAATATAAAGCGAGGTGATCGGACACCCTTGAGCGTACGTCACCTCGCTTCCATTAATGATATCGTCCGGAACAACCGTGTCGAATTTCACATGGATCCATTCTGCCTGTTGAGGCTACGATCTGTATGTCACGACTTCCTCAACTTGCTCCGTCATATCGATATTTGAATCCGACATCAATTCTTTAACCGACACCGCAAGTCCCGCGAGACTCTGTAAGTTGGACGGAATAATGATCTTGGTGGCGCGCCCATTCGCGACAACCTCCATGGTTTCAAGACTCTTCAACGCGATCAGCGCTTCATTGGCTCCAACATCCTTGATCATTTTCAGACCGCGCGCGGTCGCTTCCTGGATTGTCAGAATTGCCTGCGCGTTACCCTCAGATTCTCGAATCGCCTGTTCCTTCTTGCCTTCGGCACGCAAGATGGCTGCTTCTTTTTCGCCTTCGGCAACGCGGATTAAAGCTTCTTTTTTACCTTCAGAAATCAGGATGTTTTCACGCTTCTCGCGCTCGGCTTTCATCTGCCGTTCCATCGCGTTTTGGATTTCACGTGGTGGGAGAATATTTTTTAGCTCGACGCGATTGACTCGGATCCCCCAGGGATCTGTCGCTTCGTCGAGTGTAAGGCGCATGCGTGTGTTTATGGTGTCACGGGATGTCAGGGTTTCGTCAAGTTCCAGATCACCGATCACGTTACGCAGCGTCGTCGCTGTTAGATTCTCAATCGCGGAGATTGGATTTTCGATGCCGTAGCAATACAGTACCGGATCAACAATCTGGTAAAACACAACTGTGTCTATCTGCATGGTTACGTTGTCGCGCGTAATCACAGGCTGTGGCGGGAAATCTGCGACACGCTCTTTTAAAGAAATACGGCGTTCAATGCGGTCAAGGAACGGCATTTTAGCGTGAATGCCCGTCTGCCAAGTCATCTTATAAGTGCCGAGTCGCTCAATGACAAACGCCATCGCCTGCGGGACAACGCGTACGTTGCGGATAAACAAGATCAGAATTGCCAGCACTACGACGCCGAGCAAAATCAATCCCAAGTTCAGTGCCGGCAGTGCTGCTACTATAGTCCAAAGTTTCATAAAGTCCTCCTTCAGAAGTCTTCTGTCTCAACGTGTGTTGAGTTGTTTGTATATTACTAAACGATATCCTCCTGCAATAATTCAGAAAGAGTCGATTCACGTTTATTCAAATGGTTCAATCGCCCCGTTGATTGGCTCAACAGTCGCCTTAGCACCCCTGATTCCTATCACAAGGACTCGAGTGCCTTCCGGGATAACCCCGTCTCCTACGATTCGAGCGCTCCAAATCTGGCCTTCGACCTTGATCAATCCCCTGGCTGTTTTAGAGTCAATCATTTCAAGAACTACGCCTTCTTTGCCGTTGATCCGGTCTGCGTTTGTCGGTATAATAACGCGCTTGCCGAGTTTGGGCCGGATAACGTATGTAAATATAAGAAATCCGGCAACACTAAGAACAATAAACACGGCAAATTGCAGCACCAGCGAACCGTTTAGCAAGGCAATGATTAAGGCAACAAGCGCAGCCGCCGCAAACCAGATAGAAACAAGATTAAGAGTCGCCAGTTCTGCAATGACGGTAATGGCAAGAATCAGACCCCAGAAAAGGGCATCCGAGAGTCCCAGTATTGTCACCGTTAGATATAAGATATTCAACATATATTCCTTTCTTTAATCAAACAGTCGCTACGATGTATTCGTGAGAATGTCACAGGACTGTTATCCATTGTAATCGTAGTTCAAAGGTCCTTTTCGTGCGAGTTGCACGATGACAAAGGCTGTGTTGTTTATGCGCTGCGGGAGACGGGCAACCGGGATATAATCCTTGTCATCTCCTTCATCATAATCAGGAGACTCTTCTTGGTCCGCTTGCGTATCGTTGGGATCGATTATCGGGATCGTCTCCCTTGCGGCTTGTTCATCCATCTTACGGAAAAGGTCTTCGAGCACATCGGCGCGGTCGTACTTGGTGCCGGAAATGACGCCGCCTGTTTCCTGGAACAAAGGGTTACGGCTTTCAATCCCGACTTCTTCCACTTTACGTATGCGATAGTCGCCCGATTCTATGAATACGATCGGTATGCCTGCGTTATCGAAAGGCGTGTGATCTGATGTTTTGGTAGTCCACTCGCGAAAAATGGCAGACAGTCCGCTTGGGGTGGGAACCAGAAACGATGCCTGGTTCGTGTAGATCGCGTATTTATTACGCGAATTGAGTTGATTTTCAAAAAATATATCGGTCACCTGATACAGTTTACGTCGTTTAGCATAGTCTTTTTTATCGCCGCTCTTGACAGAGTTTTGCCCGGCGTGAGCATATACTTTCTCGCCCGCAAATATAGGCCCTACGTTGACCATGACCTCAGTGAGTTTTCGGTTGTCCGCCGAGAGTTTTGACAGATAATACTTGGCTCCCGCAAATTCATCCGTGCCCGCGCCGAAAAAAACGAATGTCACATCATACCCGGGTGGCGTTTCCCGCATGACGCGTGCTGCCGTCAGAACAGACGCAACGCCAGAGGCGTTGTTGTGAATACCGTCTGGTCGAACCATTTGTGTTTCCGCATTCTCTTCGTCTTCAACCGGTTCGTCAGGTACTGAATCGATGGCCGGCGTGTCGTAGTGCGCGCCAACAATCATCATCAGATCATTGCGCTGGTTGGGCAGGGTTGATGTCACAGATTCATCAACTTTAGGTGAAACAACAAAACCATCGCCTTCAAGCTTTGCGATAATATTGGCAGATGTCCGCCGGACACCCGTGTCGTCGGTCACGGAAAATTCCTGTTTCTCAGGCGTGTAGCCGTACAACCTTAACTCTTCCATGATGAGGTCGGCAGCACGTGACTCCTGGTCTGAATAAGGGACACGTTCGGGACAAAGCCTTGCCAGCTTACGTGCGAATTGCGCTCCCGTTTCACCAAATTGGGCAACACCTGCTTGCGCGTTATTGTCTCCGGGAGAACACGCGACAGTCACTACCAGCATCAGCGAAGCGATGGCTACGGCTGAAAACCGCCGCATTACAATACATCGGCATGCGAAACGCGATCGGTTATCAGGTGTCGATTGTCGCACGTTTGCCCCTCCTGGCGGAGACCCCTAAAAGGTCTTTTCTTAACTAATTATAGCATAGTGCCCGAAGGCTCTTGCCTTTAGAAACGCACGCCGTATGGTATGATTTGACCATGAAGAAACGGTATTTCACAAGAATACAAGATGTTGAACCTCACGGATACGGAGGTCGCTTTTTGGCTATTGTAGTCACGCTTTTTTTTCTAGTTTCTTATTTTGCTCCTTTGCCGGTATACGCTGACCGGATAAGCGAAGGGTTCGAGCCGAATACACGCCTTCCCGGTGTTCTTTCAATGGAACTGCTCAACCAGTCAGAACTCTTCACAAAAAACAGCGATGTGATTCTTGAGATCCCGGGGGTCGCGCGACTAATGACCCTTTATATTGCCATCGAGCGCCTTTCAACAGACGAACTAATCACACTCAGTTCTTCAGCTGCGGCATTTGATAAAGCAGAGCGACGCGAGGATCAACTGGAATTGCAAGAGGGTGATTCATTGCCGTTGCGGTTTATTCTTCTCAAGCTGCTATTTGAAAATTCTGATGCAGCTGCGATTGCGATTGCCGAAAAAATATCGGGATCACAGTACACCTTTCTAGCTGAAATGAACACGACAGCTTCCCTTTTGGGGATGGAAAAAACAACATTTTACGCTTGTGATGTGGCACGTGCCGAACGCGAATCGAATGTTCCCGATGAAATAACGGCCGCTATGGAATCAATGGACGAACACGCGAAAAGCGAAGCACCTGAGCCTTTTGTCCTGCCTGAAGCAGGCCAAGCGATCAGAACGGCCAAAACAACCCTTAAAGATATCGCGCGTCTTTTGACTGCGCTTCAGAATAATCCCCGCTCCAAGGCCATCCTCTCTGTGTCAGAGGAACTTGTACAAATAACAACAGGAAATATTTCCCACATCATCCCCATGCGCTCTCCCGCGGCCAATCTTATAACGCTTGCGGAAAACAGAATCACTGCGGCGTATCTGCTCTTGTCAAACCGTTATTCACTGCTGCTCAGCATCGGGAGCACACAGAAGGGAATCTCCCTCATGACGGTCGGTGTGAACCTGCGTCAATCGGGTATGACACAGCCAACGTTGCAACTTTACAATTCGATTGACAGTTTCTACACAAAATCACCCCTTATACGTACCGGAGAAAAATACCCTGGCGCTTCTGAAAAAGCGGCAAACGGTGAACTGTTTGACCTAGTCTACATTGATTCGATTGATTACGTACACCCAAAAACTGATTACTTCCTGGAACAAAAACTTGACTATGTTGGGAATGCCCCGTATCCGCTGCCCATCCAAAAAAGTGTGATGACCGGGCAGGTTATTTTCACAATGAAAAACGGCACAAAGATTCCGGTCCGCGTCGGGTCCGACCGCGACATTCTGGCGAACAATCACCTCGTAAGCCGGGGCATCCTCCAATTGATCCAGAACCCAAACCTCGCGTATACCATTGCTGTGCTTGCATTTGTTTTGTGTGCGGGACTTTTGGTGTTTCTAATCCGCGAAAGCAAACGGTTGCTTTACTGGACTCGTCTCCAGAGAATGGAACACGCCGCTGCGGGAGCGCGCGCCGTTTTGTTGGGAGAAAGAAAAGCCTCAAGTAACCGGACACCCAAACGATAGGTGACTACTGCCGGTGTATCCAGGGAGCTATACGCTCTTCGTAAAACCGCTCAAAATACCTGAGAATATAGTGATAGATAAACAGAAATAGTTGCAAAGCCAGAAGCGCTAATCCCGTAATCACCAGGCTTGACAAGCGAGTATCTCTAACTAGAAGACGATCAATCCCTACCAAAAAGATGACAAACAAAAAAAGTCCGGACATAAAGAGATGTGTGATTATGCGTGTCACAATCGGATTAATTCGTCCGCGTAAAAATACGATGACCAGGGGTTGAATACCGAAGCAAAGGGCGAAAAGCGTACCCATAAATATACCGGTACTGATAAAGGCTAATACAGTAGTGACGAGATAAACAAGACCCGCTCCGCAATCTCCAGTCTCCCGTGCGGCTACAACAATGACGAGCGACGCTAAGGTCAAAACAAAAAATTTCCCTGTCGGAAGCACAGCGGCCAGCATAATAAGTAGCCAACAAAGTGCGGAAAGAATCGCGCCTGTTGCGACCCTCGTCACACTCGTCTTGTGATAACTTCCGCGCGTTCTCATATCCGAGATGTTAGCAACAAAGGCAGAGGTCGCCGCCCATGCACTCACAGCACGAATCTGCGCAGCAAAGACACGACAACGTCTGGCAACAGGAGCCCCCGCTACCCGATGACCGATAATATGGAGATTGGTTCGGTGAATTGTAAGGTTGACCGTACGGCGGCGACTGGCTGGCAGACTGTTGCCCCCATCCGGTTCGCGTTGCGTGTTGCTGATTGCCGAGTGTAATCTCGTCATAAGCAACATTAATTTCACGCATTTTAGCTTCCGCTAGCTCTTTTGCCCTCGGGTCTTCATATTGGTCAGGATGATATTTCCGAACAAGCTCACGATAGGCTGCGCGCACTTCCTCTTCGGTAGACTCCGGAGAAACACCAAGCACCATATATGGATTATTGCTCATTCAACCCTCCACTCATCCGCAAAACGCGTCATTTATTAAATTACCGGCAGGCTCTCCCCTGCCAGTATGCGACGGCGCGTAGCAGGTATTCCGATCATTACGACATTATACACGAGTGCGTCGAATCGCTTATAAGTTAACAAAGCAAGATTCCTGTCGACCGCCTCCTCCGCCTCTGTCAACAGCGACAAGGCCAAAGACTGCGCTTCAACGTTCGACAACTTACCAAATGGATTACGGCTATCTGTTTCGAGATCGCGCGAAAGATCATCGATTGCGTCTATAAAATAGACCCAGCGCCCGAGCGCCTTGCCCGCTTGACCAAGCATCATCTGGTACAATTCATCTTCCGTGCCGCTTACTTGTTGCGGCCCCGTCCCACCATCAGGCGACTGGCAAGCAACCGCATAGCCTTCCCGAAAGATTGCCTCAAGAATTCCGCCAAAACTGTCAGCTGCCTCGAGCGGTGTATCGCTTCGCTCCCAAAGATCTAGTTCCGTGAGTTTGGCCCGTATTACCGCGGCAAGTTGCGGCCTCTGTTTAGATGCTTTCTTGGCAGAGCGTGCCAGCAATACAGACATCGCCCGACCCCTGATCGGCTTTTCGTCGGCCGCATCATCTTTTGCCGAATAGTAGGCTAACAGGCACGAGAGATCCGCCGCGAAGTCCAGTACGCGATGACTTGACACCATAGGTCTTTTTTTTATAGGGTTCAGAATACAGGATTCTTCTTCAAATTCCGGACAATCAGGCGCAAATGCCAACAGTAAAATGGCAAGGAATGTCATATCGTAAGTGACCGTCACACGCGGAATCTGACCGCCTCGCCTGCCAATCGCCTTGCATAATCCGCAGTAAACGGCTTTATACGAAGCAAAGTCACGCATCAGCAGCTCAGGTTTTTCAGGTCTCACATATCCAAACACGCGCCATAGGTTCCTCTCTGTAATTCAATGTTCATGGCCTTCACAAACGCCACTGTGCCAGCCAGTAAAGCGAGGCAATTATCTCTCCCTGTCCGGCCGTCAAGGCACTGCTAGCCTACTTGAACATTTTGCTTCTATGATATCATCGTGAGAGATTCAAAACGAATTGATTTCCGATTAGGACATGCACAGATGACTACAAGAATTACTAAAACAAGATTTGCTCCCAGCCCAACCGGCATTATGCACGTCGGCAACCTCCGATCGGCGCTTTACGAGTACCTGATCGCAAAGGCTGACCACGGCGCATTTATCCTCCGCATTGAGGACACCGACCGCGAGCGCTATGTCGAAGGCGCCGTTGACGTTATTTACCGAACGCTTGACCAGTGCGGCCTTCACCACGATGAAGGTCCCGATATTGGCGGCCCCAATGGCCCGTACACACAGAGCGAACGACTCCTCCTTTACAGGCAATATGCCGATCAACTTGTATCACAAGGCGACGCTTATCCCTGTTTTTGCTCCGCTACCCACATAGCCGAGAACGATGACAGCGAGCAAACAGAGTCGTTCGGTTATAACCGGCACTGTCGAGACATCAGCCGTGAAGAAGTGACGCGGCGCACCGACGCGGGCGAATCATATGTGATCCGGCAGAGGATGCCTCTCAGCGGCGAGACCTCTTTTTCGGACGACGTCTACGGCAAGATCACTGTTATGAATAAGGAATTGGAAGATCAGATCCTTTTAAAATCGGACGGTTATCCGACCTATAATTTTGCAAATGTCGTCGACGATCACCTCATGGAGATCACGCACATCGTGCGCGGGTCAGAGTATCTGTCTTCAACACCTAAATACTGCCTTCTCTATGAAGCGTTCGGATGGGAGATTCCCCACTTTGTCCATCTGCCACTTATCGTCGGCGAAGACGGTAGGAAGCTGTCCAAGCGTCACGGCTCAACGAGTTTTGATGATCTTGTCAACGACGGCTATCTGCCTGAGGCAATCGTCAATATGATCGCTTTTCTCGGATGGGCACCGGGCAGCGATACACGAGAAATTTTTTCATTAAAAGAGCTCGAGGAGATCTTTCATATCGCAGGCATCAATAAAGCCCCGGCAGTCTTTTCATATAATAAACTCAACTGGATGAACGAACAATACATTCGGATCATGCCTTTTGAGACATGGACAAAACTCGTTAAAGACACGGCAGATCCCTGCTTTCGCGATACACCCTATGATCTTATTATGCTGGCACAGGTGCTGCAACCGCGCGTCACAAAATTGTCCGACATCCCTGATATGATCCGTTTCCTGACAACAAGGCTGCCACAATCCCGTGAGCTTTTTTTCAATAAGCGCGCCAAACTTGACGCGGATAAAGCTGCCGATATCTTGGACAAACTGTATCCGCTCTTATCGGCACTGGGAAGCTGGAATGAAGCAGACCTTCAGGAATTGCTTGAACATGCCTGTGAAGAGTTGGGCATCAAAAAGGGCCAGATCATGGGCTCGCTTCGTGCCGGTCTTGCCGCCCAGCAGGTCACCCCTGGCGGAGCCATTGAAACCGCTGTGATTCTCGGTCGCGAAGAATCCCTCGGACGCCTGGCACAGGCATTATTATATTTGCGAGAGGTATAACCAATGAAAAATAATTTAGAATCTGAGACAAAACGTCTGCCGGGCATTGTGACAGGTGTCACACCCGCGCAAGAAACATTCACGGGCAATGAGATTTCGCATTTCATCCTCGATTTCATCGAAGAAGATATGGCGCCCGGTGGCCGCTTCGAAGGCCTGAAAGTTCATACGCGGTTCCCACCAGAACCCAACGGCTATCTGCACATTGGGCACGCCAAGGCGATCGTCATTGATTTCGGGACGGCAGAGCTTTTTGACGGCCTTTGCAACCTTCGCATGGACGACACTAACCCTGTCAAAGAAGATGAATCTTACGTTCAGACAATTAAGGATGATATCCACTGGCTCGGCTATGACTGGGACGACCGTTTCTATTACGCCTCTGATTATTTTGAACAGACGTACATGTATGCCGAAGAGCTGATTGAAAAAGATCTCGCGTTTGTTTGCGAACAGACGGCAGAAGAAGTTCGCGTATCACGCGGCACTCTGACGACGCGGGGCAAGGAAAGTCCCTGGCGGTATCGACCCAAAGACGAGAGTCTCGACCTGTTCCGTAGAATGCGAGCCAATGAATTCCCTGAAGGCCGCTATACACTTCGCGCGAAGATCGACATGAGCGCGGGAAATATGAATATGCGAGACCCCGTCATCTACCGCATCCAGCGCGAAACGCATCACCGGACAGGCGATACATGGTGCATTTATCCAATGTATGACTTTGCGCACCCTATCGGGGACGCAATTGAGCACATCACGCACTCGCTGTGTTCACTTGAGTTTGCAGATCATCGACCCCTTTATGACTGGGTCATCGAACACTGTTCTGTCCCGTCGAAACCGCGCCAATTTGAATTTGCGCGCCTTGACATCAATTACACTGTGATGAGCAAGCGCAAGCTTCGCACGCTGGTCGAAGAGGGACTCGTCGATGGGTGGGATGATCCTCGACTACCCACACTCTGTGGTCTTCGCCGCCGTGGGTACACGCCGCGCGCCATCCGCGATTTCAGCGAGCGAAACGGCGTCTCAAAAGCGACTAGCATGGTGGATATTAAGTTTTTGGAGCACTGCCTAAGGGAGGATCTCAATACGCGCGCGCCTCGCGCGATGGCCGTTCTCGATCCGGTACGCCTAACAATCACGAACTATCCCGAAGATCAACAAGAGACGTTTGTGGTGGAGGATTTGCCCAGTGACCCTGACGCGGGAACACACGCGATCACATTCTCGCGCCACCTCCTGATTGAGCGCGACGACTTCATGGAAGACCCTCCTAAAAAATATTACCGTCTATTCCCCGGCAACAATGTCCGGCTCCGTGGCACTTACATTGTCCGCTGCACCGGCTGTGTGAGGGACGACCAAGGCAACATCATCGAGGTGCTCGCGGAATACGATCCTGAAACGCGAGGCGGTTCTGCCCGCGAAGGACAAAAAGTCAGGGGAACGATCCACTGGCTTGATGAGAC
>LFTF01000018.1:0-1312 GCA_001512945.1 Clostridiales bacterium DTU023
TGGCGTCTCATTGAAGAGGTAATCATCCAATAATCTTGTCGTTTCAATTCACAGCGAAGTGGAACCTGAGAAGATCATTGCGGCGCTTGATCTCGGCTAATCAGACATCAATGTGACTTGCAGACCCTGCCGGTTTTCGACCGGCGGGGTTTTTTTATGATCGGGAGCTCCGAAAGCGGTCGAAGAAATCCTGAGACAGGAGCGGATTCGCGGAAATACCTGTGACCATTTCCTCGTAACGGGTGATGATGGCATCGCCCAGAGGGAGCCCGGGGAAAATAGCATACTGATGGAGAAACGCGTTGAGTTCTATTTTGGATTCGTAAATTTCACTAGCAATGTCAGTAATAAAGTGACGGCTGTTGGGTAGCGAGATCTCTGAGATCAGAGGCACACGACTCCATATGATGCGACCATGACCAATCGGAACAAGAGGCAACGCAAGCTGTTGACGTTTACCCTGGTGGTTGCTGTCACGAACAAACTTGATATCCTCCAAGATAATGCAAAGGTCGGCCAGAGCTCTGGCAACAGAAGAGCGTGGATAGCAGTGCTGCAATGTCAACCATCCGCACAGATACAGATAATGGCATGCTCGAAGGCGTATAAGATTTTGGATCTGATCCGTTTCGTCCCGACGTTTCAAGGTTGAAAGAGTCGTAAACAAAAGACTCAGATCTCTGTAACTAAGACTATTCGCCAGTTTATACAATTGTTCTTGAGACTTAATATTTTTAACTTGAGCCATCAACCATGTGGTGTGATGAGGGGCTTTACCCATAACCAGCTCAAATGGTAGAGGATGCATTTCTCGGCAACCGTCGAGCGCCTCCTGCAAGGTTCTGAACTGAAGCGGGATAAGTGGGACGGAGCGTTGGACGGGTCGCATGACAGGGACGAACCGTATGTCTTGCGATTCGGTCTCTGTTATTACTTCATCTGTATACGTTATTGGTTCAGATGTTGTGCTTTGCAAGTCGTGGATGTGAAATTCTTCGATGGACTCTAGTTCAAGGACGAGTAGGTTATCTTCGGCAGTATCGGGCACATTCAATTTAAAAGGTCGTATGGCGCGACCTTTTGGTCTCACAGAATCTGCGCGTTCTTCACGGCTTATCGGCCCATTCTTTTCCAATGCTCTGCCCTACTTATGACTCCCTGCCGGCACGGCGGATTGCCGGCGGCAGCGCGTCAACCGCATCTCGTATCTCCGCCGTCGTAAATGTCAGACGCTCAACAACCTCTGCGAGATTGGCTTCGAATTCATCTAGTGTTCTAACAACGTATTCACTCGATTCTTTTGTGAAATGCG
>LFTF01000018.1:1416-51251 GCA_001512945.1 Clostridiales bacterium DTU023
ATTTTGACCGAAGCGTCAATCGCTTTTGAGCTCTCGACAATGCCCAGATCAAGTTTTTCGGAATATAGTTTGAGCTGTTCCGACATGCGATTAATGTGGAATGCGAGGTTTGTCTCTTCACCAGCATAAAGTGCTGTCATCTTATCGGTACTGGCACCGATTATTTCGAGGTTGTCACTGATCGACGCCATCTCGTCGGCAATATCATTTTTTGCAAGCGCCATCAGACGAAGAGTTTCCTGGACGTCGAGATTAATCTGTTTGCTCTCTGCACGAGACTGCTCCATAGAGACCTTCGCCTCTTCCATCATATCGGCGCTATGCTCAGCAACCCGATGAAGTATCTCGAGCTTATCTGGTAATGAAGCAAGATGAACCGACAGCGCATGAGCAACAGAACCGGAGAATATGTCTGCCAGTTCTTCCATTCCCTTTTCCTGCTTTTCCGCCAACGAGACGGCGAGTCCGGTCAGGGCATGATTTGCTTCCTGCAAAGGCGGCGCAATCTCTTCACTCATGATCTCCCGCACACTCGTCTTGATGCCTTCCGCAAATTCACCAGTCGCAAGTTCCTCGGCCAACTTGGTAAATGCATTGACCTCTTGGCGCATCTTCTCCCCATAGCTAATGATCTCGCTCACTAGAACGGCAACTCCGATTTGGTCGCGGAACACAGGCGCAAATAATGACAATGCCGTAATCAGCTCGTTCTCAGCATCTTCAATAGAATTGACAGCCTTTTTCTCATGCCATAAAAGAAAAAGGGAACAGGCAATGCCGAAGGCAAGAGGTGGCAAGATAATGATTAAGACATTGACGGGAATAGTCATCAGTATCTGCAAAGTTACAAGTAGAACCGCTCCCAAAGAACCGATCGCAAAACATATCCATGCGAAAAACCTGGAGCCAGCTTTGACCCCTGTTGTCCGAAAGAGACCGAGTGATGCAAGAATAGGCACCGGTTCCGGCAACAAACGCCCCTCGCAATACATGTGAGCTGATTTTGAGAGTCGGTCGGCAAACACCTTCAATTGTTCTTCATCTGACGAATCAAACGCACGCACAAGCGAATCAGCGGGGAGCATGTCGTCTGTTTGCGCCTGTGAAAGCATAGTGACCGCATCATCTGCGAGTCGCAGTGATAGCGTAACAAACTTACGATTTTTAATCACACCGGCTATCATGAACGCAAGAATTGCGATCACAAGCAATATGACCCCCACAAGCAGCACTATTTCCGATGACAGCCCCGCTGAGCCAGCACTGGAAAGCGGAGCAAGTAAAAACCGAAACGCACCACACGTTAAAATAAAATCCATTCCAATACCTCTCATTCCATTCGCTGTTCGCGTTCAATTGCAAGACGCACCAATTCCTGCAGGGGCTCCTCGTCACGGTAACCGGCTGCGCGCAACAACCTCGGATACATGCTGATACTGACAAATCCGGGAATTGTGTTGATTTCATTGAGCAGGACCTGACCATCGTCCGTAAGGAAAAAATCGATTCGCGCCATCCCATAACAGTCGAGCGCGCGCCATGCTCTGACCGCAAGATTCCGTATCGTATTATGCGTTTCCCCGTCTATTTTCGCCGGGATAATAAGTTGCGATGTCGATTGGGCTTCATACTTAGAGTCGTAATCATAAAACTCTCGATCGGGAATGATCTCCCCGACAGGGGAAAGCAAGGGATCTCCATACCCGCCTAAGACCGCGATTTCAAGCTCACGTCCTCGGACACCTTGTTCAATAATCGCTTTTCTGTCATGGGAAAAAGCCAACTCTAACGCCTGTGGCAAAGCCTCGCGTGACATAACTTTTGTGATTCCAAGCGATGAACCTCCGCATGCAGGTTTAACAAACAAAGGGTACGCAAGACCTTTGTCGGCTTCATTAAGAGTATGACTGACATCTTGACGCCATGACATGTTATCAACAGAGCGCCATGGTGTTCTGGGGATATTTTTTTGATCGAATATGGTATTAGCGAAGACTTTATCCATTGCAAGCGCGCTGGCTGTCATGCCGCATCCTACAAAAGGAATTCCCGCCAACTCGAGCATACCCTGGATCGTGCCATCCTCACCGTTCGGTCCATGAAGTACGGGGAAGACACAATCAATCTTGCAAACTTCATTCTCGCCTGCGCGTTCCACATAAAGATTGTGCTTGGATGTATCGGCGATTAAGTATGCGGGGAAAACGGGTCCTTGTTCTAACCATGTCCCATCGCGCATAGCCGCGGTATCACCCTCATATGCAAACCATCTGCCGTCTCGAGTAATGCCAACGGGTAGGATGTGATATGTTGCCGCCCGCTCAAGCGTATCGATAATATAGGCAGCTGAAGCCTCTGAAACTTCATGTTCGCCGGACCTGCCGCCAAAAAGAATCACAAGATTCAGTTTAGCTGACATCCGATCCTCCCAAGTTCTTTTTATTGCGCGTAATATTGACGAGAATATCCGTGAGATGATCTTCAAGATTGCTTAATACTTCATGTGTGTACTGAATCGAACTAGTACGGATCTCATTGCTTTGCCGAGTTGCCTCATCAAGCATTGCAGACGCGTTATTGATCGCCTGTTGTGTTACTTCGTGCTCGTCGATCATCCGCGCCATTTGTACTTCTGCGTCACGCATAATGGTATCCGCCTCACGGCGTGCTTGGTTGATCAATTGACGATTCTGTTGCAATACCCATTGAGCCCGTTCGAGTTCTTCGGGTAGCCCTTCACGGATCATGCGCACAAGAAACAGCATCTCTTCCCGTTCCACCATGCACTTGTCGGAAAAAGGCAAAGACTTTGCGTCCAACAATTCAGTTTCCATGCGATCAATCAATGTCGCGACGCTTCTGTCATCCCGTGGACGCGCTGATTGTAGGCGCTGGTCGTCCTTCTCTGGCGGCAGTTTGCGTTTCTCTTGATAATCACTCATTTGCTTTCCCTCCCGGTTCTCCGGTTGATTACCGGTTTCGTCGAATACTTCATATGTCGTAACCCGCTTGCCCGGTCCTGTACGCTCGTTCCACGTCGTGCAGAATCGTTTTGGGCACCATGCCTGTAATATCCCCTCCCAGCCGTGCAATCTCTCGCACGATCGAAGAAGACACATAACGCTGCTTGGCGATTGATGGAAGAAACACTGTTTCAATCCCGTCGCCTATGAGGCGGTTGATATCCGCCATTGTGAGTTCCTCTTCAAAGCTTGACGGGCCGTGTACCCCGCGAATAATCCATGTGATTCCATTGCGCTGACAATAATCAACAAGCAGACTGTCGCATTCCCTTACTTTGACCTCAGGTAAATGACACAGCGCCGTCCGGACCAATTCGGTTCGTTTCGCTCTGCTCATCACAGGTGTTTTCCGGCTATTGTCGAAGACGGCCACATGCAGTTCATCGCACAAGAAAAGAGCGCGTTCCACAATCGAAATATGTCCGTTTGTAAACGGATCGAAGGTACCCGGGAAAACCATCAGATGTTTCCCGTTTACATGATCTTTTTTGGCCATCAGTACACTCATTCTACATTTTATTGCGATTCTTCAGAACCCAAATTATGTTGATAAAAGGATATCACGCTGGTGCCATACTGACAACTGCGCATCTGTATGAGCATGGGTGCAAACCAAGTCTCTGATCGCTCACGTCCTTCACTTTCGACAATAAGAACACCCGATTCGCAAACAAGTTCGGGCAAAATATTTTCGAGCTCATAGATTACTTTTTCGGAGATCTGCCAGGGCGGGTCAAGATAGATGAAGTCAAAGCGCTCTCCTATTCGAATCAAATACTCGAGCTGGTGCCGGTAATCTCCCGCAAGAACGCGCACACCCGTGTCGAGCCGTGTTTTATTTATGTTTTTTTTGATCGCAATAAGCGCGGCGCGATCGCGTTCAATCATGACGGCTTCCGCCGCCCCACGCGAGAGCGCTTCCAACGCAATCTGTCCTGAGCCCGCAAATACATCGAGCACACGAGCTCCTTCAATTTTTGTGCCGATAATAGAAAATAATGCTTGTTTTGCCCTGCCCGACGTCGGACGGCAAACCGTTCCGGGAGGCACTTCCAGCTTGATCCCTTTGGCTTTCCCTGTAACAATCCTTGGCATCTTCTATTTCCTTTACAGACCGGGACGCGAGAGGCGAGCGCCGTAACGCGCGCGGAATTCACGCATTATGACTTGATTTTCAGGTTTCACAAGCCCGGGATCCTGCCGGAATACAAGTTCCGCCGCCTCAGCTGCTTCCCGAAGTAATCCGCCGTCTTCATAAAGGTTTGCCACTTTAAAATCAGGCAGTCCGTGTTGTTGAACACCAAAGAAATCACCTGGCCCTCGAAGGCGCAGATCCTCTTCCGCAATGGCAAACCCGCTATTATTTTTGCATAAAACAGTGAGTCGCTTCTTAATCATAGGATCTTGACTGTCACTGACAAGAACGCAATACGATTGATGAGAGGCGCGTCCGACACGTCCTCTTAACTGATGAAGCTGGGACAGGCCGAATCGCTCCGCGTTCTCAACAACGAGCAGCGTCGCATCGGGCTGATCGATGCCGACTTCAATGACAGTTGTCGAGACTAGAATATCAATCTCGCCTTTCCCAAATGCGTCCATGATCGCAAGCTTGTCTTTGCTCTTTAACCGACCGTGAATCAGGGCAACACGATAGTCAGGAAAAATTTGGTCTGAAAGCCGTTGAAACGTTGACTCCGCCGAATTGAGTTCAAGTGTGTCTGAATCTTCGATCATGGGACACACGACATAGACTTTATGTCCCTCTTCCACCTGTCGTCTGATTATCCCGTCGACGCGCGATCGATCTCTTTCGGTTGCCGTATAAGTTTTGATAGGTCGACGTCCTTTTGGCATGTCTTTCATTTCCGAGATATCAAGGTCACCATACAGAATCATGGCCAGTGTTCTGGGAATCGGCGTCGCTGACATGACGAGCACATGCGGGATAATGTCCCCGCTCCCGGTAAGTGTCACTCGTTGTCTCACCCCGAATCGATGCTGCTCATCTGTCACACAGCAACCAAGATTCGAGAAAACGACATCCTCTTCGAGGACGGCATGTGTACCAATCAGAATATCGATCGATCCTTTGGTGAGTTTTTCAAGCAAAATACGTCTCTGAGCCGCAGTTGTCGCTCCTGTGAGGAGCGCGATCTCAAGACCGCTTCCGTCCAAAAGCCCCGCAATACTTTTGGCATGTTGGCCCGCCAGAATCGTAGTGGGAGTCATTAGAACACATTGGTATCCTTCCCAACAGGCGACCGCCATGGCCGCCACCGCGACCACTGTTTTGCCCGAACCGACATCGCCTTGCACAAGACGATTACCCGGTATCGAGCGGCGAAAATCGCTCACAATCAGATCCAGTGTTTTTTGCTGTGAAGGCGTCAGTTCAAAGGGGAGTCGTTTGATCAACTGTTGCAATCGATCCATTACTCCCGTTCCAAGATTCATGGCGGGGCCTTTTTCATTTTCACGGCCAACCTTTAAGGCACGCAGTCCGGCGACCACCAAAAATAATTCTTCAAATGCAAGTCTGCGACGCGCGATATCGACCTCATGCTCGCTTGAGGGGTAGTGGATCCTGCGAAGCGCGTAATCAGCCGTAGCCAGCCTGGCCGTTACACGCACCTCGTGCGGAAGGCTCTCCTCTATAAAGAAGTTACGATGCTTGAGGGCGGAGGTCACAGCATGCCTTATATTGCCTTGATAGAGACCGGCGGTCAACGGATAAATCGGGAAAAAATCAGAGGATTCGGCCGCTACTTCCAGGGTCCGAAAATCGGGATTACTAACCGATCGTTGTCTGCCTCCATCCTCGATCTTGCCTCGAAAAATATATCGTTCTCCACGCCGGAGCTGTTCGGCAATCCACGGCTGGTTAAACCAGATGGCGTTAACTGACCCAGTGTCGTCTGAAAGTCTGGCGCGCAAATAACTGAGTTTACCTCGCCGGTTCATGGAGGGTACATTGTCGATCATCGCCTCGAAAACTGACGTTTGACCTTCTTTGAGCTGTGCTACCGGCACACGCTCTTGCCAGTTTTCATATGCACGAGGCATAAGCCATAAAAGATCGCCAATCGTGGCGACACCAAGTTTCGCAAATAACTTCTGCCGTTTATCCGATATCCCGGGGAGGATGCTTACTTGCTGTTCCAGCCAACTTGTATCAGCAGTCTCAGACACAGTCACCCTCCACCCCCGCTGAAGGATCGAGACTCTTGCCGTATCGGCAAAGTCCGCGCACCGGACAAGCAAAACAGTCACGGCAACGCGCTTTACAGATTATCCGTCCATGCGCGACTAGCAGATGCCCCCATAGCGTCCACGAATCATGCGGCAGGACTTCCATAAGGTCCCGTTCGATACGCAACGGGTTCTCACTGTCAGTAAACCCAAGTAGCTTGCTGATGCGACCGCAATGGGTGTCAACGACTATGGCCTGTTCGCCAAAGACATCTCCTAAAATCAGATTGGTGATCTTTCGTCCGACGCCGGGAAGCTCGATCAGATCCTCAGCTGATGACGGTACCTGACCATCAAACTGTTCAAGCAAAATGGTTGCAGTTCCTTTGAGTGCTTTTCCCTTCATACGAAAAAACCCGCAGCTTCGAATGATCTTTTCAATCTCTGACCGCTCCGCGGATGCCATGCTCTCTATATCAGGATATCTTGAAAACAGGTGAGGCGTAATCTTGTTCACGCGTGCATCCGTGCATTGAGACGCGAGGATAGCGCCCACGAGAAGTTCCCACGGTGAACCGTGGTCTAACGTGCAAACCGCTTCGGGGTAGTGAAAAGAAAGGTGATCAACAATGGTGCGTGCCCGCGCCTGTTCTTCGTGATCCTCTTGTGTGCTGCCAGGTCCGTTTTTCACGCTCATGGCTTCTCCTCAAGGAGATAGCATGTTTTTAGCATGGTCCGGTTATCGCCAGGTCTATAGATCGACATCTCGACGAGCGTGCCAACAGCCTGTCCATCCATAAACAACAGCAGATCTTTCACCGATTCCATCGGTTGTCCATTGATACTGAGAAGAATATCTCCCTCATTGAGGCCGGCCGTATAGGCAGCACTTTCCGATTTGACAAGATTGATATAAAGCCCGACCGGATTGCCATACATCTCGCGAAAGATTTCTGTATCCTCATCTCCCAAAATGGTGATGCCAAGCCCCGCTCTCTTCCTGGGAGCGTCCTCAGATTGCGACATGATCCGGTCGATGACGTCCAGAACAATGGGAGATGGAATTGCAAATCCCTGAGACTGAATATAAATACGTTTGAGGTGACCGCTGGTAATCGCGACGACTTCCCCCTCTTCATTTACGAGAGGACTGCCCGCGTAAACAGGAATACTAGGGATTGTCGTCTCAATGAGACCCACAGGCGAACCATCCTCTTCGTATGTAATGCGGTAAAGCGACGTAACAAAACCTGCCGTCAGTCCTCCCTCCTTTACCATCAAGGGGGGATATCCGACGCAGTACACAGGAGTACCTACAGATAGCAAAGGATCTTTTGCCAAAATCAAGGCCGGAAAAACAATATCTTCTGTGTCCTGGATTTTTAAAAGCGCAAGGTCAGTCGTCTTCTGATAACCTGCTATTGTAGCTGTCAGCGCTTGTGTCATCCCCTTGACGTATATGCGAATGGAAGCATTGCTGAGCAGAACGCCGCGATAATCAAGCGCACGTTCAAGCAGACTGTATGTTGTGATTACAAATCCTGATTCGTCGACGATAAGTCCGGAAAATATTTCTTCTCGTTTTGAATAAAGAGATGACGCGGGAATTGAAACGTGCACCGATACGACGGATGGCGCAATTTTTTGGTAGACATCCGCAGGCAGAAGACCACACTCCGTGACAGGAGGCGTTTCATCTTCGGGATCATCCACGGTCGTGGGAGGTGTCGTCGTAGGCACTGTGGTTGTAGTCGTTGTGACAGTCGGCCGACGAGTTGTCGTCTCGACCTCAGTGGTTGCTAGAGTAGACGGACAATTGGAAACATCTGTCGTTTCCGCTCTCTGTTCATGACAGGACAGTGGAATTAACAGTGCCACAATAAGAAAAATGGCGATAAGGATGATTAATCCGCCGCGATCTTTTTTCATACCGTTCGCTCCTTGAATTCATTGAATACCTGTTTAGTAGTTTAGCCGTCACTTTTAACGAATCTGTGAACACTTACCGGGTTCATAAACCACAAACGCTTATGGCCTGGCGACTGTGAATGTGATCTTCGCGCCCCCAAGATCCGCGGAATTACCCGCTTCGATCTGCTGACCGTGCCTCTTGATCAAAGCACGCGCGATATATAGCCCGAGCCCCGAACCTTCTTCATGGCGTGACTTGTCGGCTTTGTAAAAACGGTCAAAGATATGGGGCAGATCCTCTCGCGGGATCCCCGGTCCGTTATCTTCTACAGAGACGCTTACAACCCGCTCGCTGACAGTCGTACTGACGAGAATAAGTCCTGATCGCGGTGTAAACCGAACTGCGTTGGCAACAATATTGTTCATTACCCGTGTAAGTTGCTCGACATCGCCGACAACGCGCACAGGCCCGAGATGCTCTTCATCGAGACTGAGCTCCATTTGAATTCTTTTATCCGTCAGCATGGGCTCAAACGACTGATCGACCTGACAGATCAATTCGTTGATGTCAAATGCAGTCTGCTTTAATGATGTTGAATCCATCCGGTCCGCCTGATCGAATAGAGTGTTGATCAGACTCTCGAGACGGTTGGTCTCCTTCTTTATTATCTCCAGGTAATAATCGAATTTATCAACAGGGATAGTGCCGTCCCGCATCCCCTCAATAAACCCTCCGATCGAAGTCACAGGAGTTCTAAGATCGTGAGATACATTGCCGAGAAATTCAAAATGCTGCTTCTCGCGCTCCTCGAATTTCGAAATCAGTGTATTGAACGTTCTGACAAGCCTTGTCAGATCGTCCTCCCTTACCTGTGAAACAATCTCTGCATGATCGGGGTCACCCTCTTCCAAGGTGAGTGTGCGAGCCTCACGGCCTATGCGCACGCGCGCGGACAGATCGCCCGCATAAACAGAGTTAGCCGTTCTGGCAAGCGCGGATATGGGACGGGTTATGTTGCGTGAAAGCCAAATAATGATCGTTAGTGATAGTAAGAACGCGAGCGAAAAAGAAATGGGAACATTATTTTCAAGAAGAAATGAACTCAAACTCTCTGTACGGTGACGCTTTAACAAGATCACCTCGCCTGTGTACAGATCGCCAAGAGAACCGATCGGTGAACTGGCGACAAGCCAGACAGACGATTTTGGCAACAGATAGCCAAGACCCGTTTTATCCCCTGTATCACAATACACGGCATTGCTACTATTTCTTGCCTCGTCCGGTAACAACGGATCGTTACCTCCTATTGTGCCGCTCCGCTTGAGCTGTGCCATCGTTTCAATGGGAATACCCGTATGATAGATAATCTCGCTGTTTGCATTGACTACCCAGACAAAAGCACCTGTTGACCGCGCTGCAAAAGAAATATGACCTGTAATATCCGTGCTGGAAAAAGTTGTGTGTGCGGCGTCCATCCTGCTCTCAGTCAAATATGAGAGTTCGACGACATTGCGACGCAGCTCCTCTTTACGCTGCTTGTTCGCGGACACACTGTAAATAGTCCCATATGTGATCGCGAGGACAAGAAATATGGCCAGTATCGATACTGAGATCGTCAGCAGCGTGCGCGTATAGATGGAAAGTCTTTTTGTCACAGATCAGCAGGATCCTTCACCTCGAATTTGTAGCCGACACTCCATACTGTTTTGATCTGCCAGAGCGGATGATCAATAATATCGAGCTTCTCCCGGATACGTTTGATATGGACGTCTACCGTTCGCTGTTCTCCGTAGTAATCCATGCCCCAGATATGCTCCAATATCTGATCACGCGTGAAAACGCGGTTGGGATATGACGCAAGGAAAAAAAGGAGTTCCAGTTCTTTAGGGGGCATGTCAATTTCCCGTTCTCCTATGCGCACCGCGTAACGAATCCGGTCAATGATTAAATCCGGATAGACAACAATATCCTTCTTTTTACTGTCCGCTTCAGGCTGAAAATGACCCATATTGCGCGATCTTCTTAGAACAGCTTTGACCCGTGCGATGAGTTCCTTGGGATCAAAAGGTTTTAAGATATAATCGTCCGCTCCGAGTTCAAGGCCAATAATTTTGTCAAGCGTATCGCTTCGCGCGGTGAGCATCAGGACGGGCACATCAGATTCGCGCCGCAACTCGCGCATGATGTCAAAACCACTCATCCCGGGAAGCATTAGGTCAAGGATGATGACATCCGGATCAATTGCCCGAACCATGGGTATCACGGCATCGCCTGTATAGCATTCGCTAACCTTAAACCCATCTTTCTCGAAATACAGTTTAAGTAGTTCACTGATATTTTTATCGTCATCAACGATCAGAACACGTTTTGCCTCATCCATGCTATCCCCTCTCAATCATAAAATTTCATAGCCATTGTGTGTGTCTATCTCATTTTCGTCAACATTAAGCGCTGCGTCGTTTTCGAGTAGCGATTCGATCTCCGAGAAAAAAGAATTAATATCACTGAATGCGCGATAAACTGAAGCGAATCGGATGTAAGCTACTTCATCAATGCCACGCAGATGTTTTAGCACAAGCTCGCCTATCACAGACGTTGTGATCTCTCGTTTCAGAGCATTGCCCGCAGCCCGCTCGACATTGTCGATTAGCTTTTCAATCTGCTGAGTGGTAATCGGTCTTTTTTCGCAGCTCTTCATAATTCCGTTGAGAAGTTTCTGTCGGTCAAACGATTGTCGGCTACCATCTTTCTTGATAACCACGAGTGGCATATCTTCGAGTTTTTCATAGGTTGTGAAACGAGTGCCACACAAAAGACACTCACGTCTGCGTCGGATCGAGCTACCGTCTTCCGCGGGGCGCGAATCGACGACCTTGTCATCGTTTCCTTCGCAATTCGGGCATTTCACGGGTAGCACCTCTTTTCAGTATAAAGATCTTAGGACTGTTAATAGAAAGCATGACCGGATCAAAGATCCGGCCGCTTGGAAATATCATATTCTTCAGAACAACCTATTCGGCAGTCTCTTCCGGTCAAAATTTCCGAAAATGGATCAGTTGTTTTCTCCGTCTTCGTCCTGCAAAAACCATGGCAATACGCGCCCTTCCTGACGCCCTTGACGTTGTCTGGCAGGTGATTGATTGACTGCATCGCCGGGTGGCGCCTCATCAAGCACACGCGGAGCAGCCTGGCTTTGCCTTGCTGCATTCTCCGAGGCTTGGTTGATCATGTCAATCATGACTTGGTCGCTTTGACGCTGGCTGCTTGGAGTGAATCCCGTCGCCTGCGAACCCTGCCCCTGACCACGACCGGCAGATTGCCGACTTCGGGGCGGACGGAGAAAATCGGGCAGATCGTCTATTGTAGATCTCGCTCCTCCGCTCTGTTGGCGTTGCGGGATACTGAACGAAGGAGCTGCTGTCGCAATCTGCCCTGTTCGCGCAGTCCTCACCTGATTGGTATCACTGGTAAAACGGCTGGCAATGATTGTAATAACAAGGTCATCTTGCATATTTTCGTCGATCACGGCGCCGAATATGATATCCGCATCTGGTGAAACTGCTTCACGCACTTGGGAAGCAGCCTCATTGATCTCTTTGAGTTTCATATCATGACCGCCGGTGAAATTGATAATGATGCTATGAGCACCTTCTATTGTCGTCTCGAGAAGCGGGCTCGTCATCGCTTGCTTGACCGCCGTTGCCGCACGGCTTTCTCCATTGCCGCGACCAATGCCCATATGGCAAACACCGGCATCTGTCATAACACGCCGCACATCGGCCAGGTCAAGGTTGATTAGGCCCGGAACCGCTACAAGATCAGAAATACTTGATACACCGTACTGAAGAACACGATCAGCTAGACCGAACGCTTCATCCAAAGACGTGTCATCACTGGCTATTTCCAGCAGTTTATCATTGGGAACGACGATGAGAGAATCAACGTATTGCTGAAGTTCACGGATTCCTTTCTCTGCGTTTTGGCGTCGGCGTGAGCCTTCAAATCTAAATGGCGTTGTGACCACGCCAACAGTCAGAATTCCAAGCTTATTAGCGACCTGCGCAACGATTGGGGCTGCTCCAGTCCCCGTTCCGCCTCCCATTCCTGCTGTAATGAAAAGCATATCGGAACCATCTATCGCTTTCGAGATCTCTTCAATATTCTCTTCCGCCGCTTTTTGGCCAATTTCAGGTTGTGCGCCTGCGCCCAGTCCGCGGGTTACCTTTTCACCGATCTGAATTGCTTCACTGGCTTTGGAACTCAGCAAAGATTGATGATCCGTATTGACTGCGATAAATTGAATGCCTTGCACTCCACCGTCAATCATTCGGTTGACAGCATTACAACCGCCACCCCCTACTCCTACCACACGAATTGTCGCGTAGAGGCCATCGTTCATTCCAATATCAAAACTATAGTCAGCCACGGCCAATAACTCCTTCCGCTATTAACATCGGTGTTAAATTCATTGTCATTACAAGCTGACAACAACCTTTTCGTTATAAGCAGTCTTGTATTCCAAACCAGCAAGTACTTTCAGAACATTTTACACTACCGGTTGTCGCTTGGCAACAACAATCACAATCCATTTATAAGTACAGCCCTACGACCAGTGCTGTGCAGATGTCATAACATTAAAATAATGAAGCCAAGAGATCATTCCGCGCCCGGCTGCGAATCTCCCGTTTGCTCGAGTTTTTGCTCTTCAGAACGGCCAGTGCGCCAAGCCTTCCAAAGCAAGTAAATTTGTCGTGAAATTAAACTGACATTTCTGAAGATTTTATAAGCAAATATGAACGCCACAACCAGTGCAAAATCAAATTTTATCTGGTTACCTAAAGCCGTTAATAGTACTGCTATAACTATATTTGCGAAGAATTCTATTAAAAACTTCTCCGGTTCAAACTCATCTTGTTGAAGCGCGCGATAAGAACTTGTCAAAGATTCAATGCCAACCACTGTAAAAACGGCCAAATACGGAACCAGATTTGAAGGAATCGGTACGTTTGAGAAAAGACCAAGTAACAGTCCAATCAACAATCCTATGATAACAACCATGGGTGTATCTGCCTTTCTGTATTTCCGTTAAAACGGGATGTCCTTACAACCCTCGTCAAGACCTAAGTCGTATCGGGGCGATAATAGACGGTATCTCCACTCATATCAAGCTCTCCCGCAGGTCTGCTTTTTAGCCCACCTTCGCCGATTAGGTAACTCAAGAGATTCAATCTTTCTTGTAATAACCTGTTGTCCTCCAGTTTAACACGGATTTCGCCTCCTTGTGGCAAAGGAATAAACAAGTAGATTTTGCGATCCGAGATCCTACGAATCTGTCGAACTTCTTCCATCAGTTTCAGACCGGAAACATCCGACATATCGTGACGAATCATCGCCGCCATGATGTTGATCGCAACATCTAATTGTACTGGGTCATCAATCTCAAGTACTTGACCTTGTTCCGCCTCCTTGCGAGTGCGCACCCCTTCTAACACGGGGAGACCGAAGTCCATGTCATTCGCAATCCGAAGCACACAGAGCTCGTGGTCAATGAGGGCAAATCCACCTGCAACACGCACTGCCAATACTTCAATTTTTTCATCTACTGTAATTCGGATCTCCGAGGGAAACCGGAACTGAACCTTGACTTCTCGGATCAGTGGAAATGCTTCCGAAATCAAATCTTCCATGTTTCCGTAACGCAGCGTCAGATACCGAATAGGCGTGCCACCGATACCGTGAATGAAATGCTCGCCTTTTGCGTGATCTGCAAGTGCAGCTACTGCCTTGTCCTCAATGTGCCTTGTTCCGCGGACAGTGACGTCTTCAATTTGAAACTGTGGTAAAAGAGCAATCAGGGCTGCGATGACAGCAATGACAGCTATTACACCCAGCAACTTCAACGGCCATCCGACCAATTGTCGGCGACGCTGCGCATTGATTCGTTTACGCCTGCTATCTTCAGTAAAGGGGGATGGCGAAAAGATTTCCGGATAGTCTGAGTTTCGACGCCTGTTGTCCACCGTTGCCATACTCTTTTTTCCGCCGGATTTTACGCCCTTTGTTTTCCGGCTGCCCTTTTTAACGGTCTTCCGTTTCATTTTATTTTACGACCTTAGGTACGCTCTCAGCAATCACACGGGCTGCTTGAGGCGTGGCCCATCTGCCGGCACTTTCTCCCATTTCAGCCAATACTTCCGGCTGTTGGATCATTTGAGAGATTGTATCGAGCAACGTTTGGCTGTCAAAATCGCTGTCAGCACAGATTATTGAGGCTCCGGCCTCCTGCATGGCTCGCGCATTCTCCGTCTGATGATCGTCAGCAGCAAAAGGGTACGGTATAAGCATAGAAGGCTTTGCCTGTGCCGCGATTTCAGCACATGTCATGGCCCCCGCGCGTCCTACAAAGAAATCGCACGCGGCTATCCAATAGGGCGCGTCATGAAAAAAATGCTCTGCCTTAACCACTCCCGGAATCTTAGCCAACTCATCTGCTAATGATTTATCACTTTGTACGCCAGTGCTGATGCTAAGCCTGGCAGTAGGGTGCTTTTCGAGCAATGCCGACCATTTGCCCTCATCATCGATATGGGCAACCGCATTATTCAGCGTTCTCGCGCCAAGACTTCCACCCATGAGGAGAACAAGGAATAAATCGTCCTCAATGTTCAAGGCTTCCCGGGCACTTTGACGGTCTATCTCATAAAATATCTTGCGGACAGGATTCCCGCTCATAATCAGGCTGCTTTTGTCTGGAAAATACTGACGACTCGCATCGTAACTAAGAAAAACAGTTTCCGCTTTTCGTGCAAACATGCGGTTTGCCCTGCCCGGCACAGAGTTTTGCTCATGAATGATGTACGGCACACCACGCCATTTTGCGGCAGCAAGCAAAGGGGCTGATACAAAACCACCTGTACCGATGACGAGACGAGGACGCTCCTCTTCGAGGATCGCATCACTCAAAAAGATGCCACGAATGTTT
Organism: Clostridiales bacterium DTU023; assembly: GCA_001512945.1. GTDB lineage: Bacteria > Bacillota > Clostridia > Saccharofermentanales > DTU023 > UBA4923. Next base: position 16,526 of record LFTF01000018.1, read on the forward strand.
TGGGTAACCCAGCTGACGTAGCGACAATCATGCTTGGAGGGCATATTCTGAGCAGCAATCGGACGGAACTCGAACCCTTCCGCTTGAACTAGTTTTTGCTCGAGACCTTTTTCAACACCACAGAATACGAGCCGTGTCAAAGGATGCAAACGTTTCAACTCAGATGCAATGGCAAGCGCCGGGTAAATGTGCCCGCTTGTGCCACCGGCAACAACTATGATCGTGTCGGCTACCTTTTTGCGCTTACCGTATCTCTTCATTTCAAGTGCACCATTCCCGCTCAGTTTCGTCGATTCTCATATCTCAGCGTCATCCTCTATACAGCGTAACCTACGACATCTTCTTCATCCAGCTCTTCTTCGAGAGCCTTGCGCGCCTTGCGTCCTCCCTTGGGATCTACAATCCTTGCAAGATTGCGGTCACAGCGTGTTGCAGATTTGGACACACAGAGCACAAGGCCGGCCGCAACTGCGAAAAAGATGTTAGCCGTGCCACCGTAACTAAAGAAGGGCAATGAAATTCCCGTCGCAGGGATTAAACTAGCTGCCACTGCCATATTAAGGAATGCCTGGATAGAAATCAATATCGTATTGCCTGCCGCGACGAGCATCGCCATCTGGGTAGATGCGCCCTTCGCAACCATAAGGCCTGAGACAAGGAATGCGAGGAATAAGACTACAACGCCCAATACACCGATAAAGCCGAGCTCTTCGCCTATGACAGGCAAGATGAAGTCGTTGTGTGCCTCCGATAACCAATTTAGTTTTTGTACGCTTTTTCCAAGGCCCTTCCCTGTAAGACCACCAGACCCAAGTGCGATCTCCGCCTGTTCTATCTGCAAGCGGTCGTCTTCACTAGCAGCCGCTCGGTCTTGGAAAGTCCCCACTCTTCTGAATACGTGTGAGAAACGATCGCTTATAAATGCTGTTGTGGATTCCTTGGTAACTATTTGAAAAACAAAACCGATCGCGACACTCAGGATCACGACGATAATCACCAATTGTATTGCTCCGGTCATCCATGATTTTAGTGGGATGTCAGCCAGAAAGAAGACAACCAAACTGACCAGCGCAATAATCACGGCCCCCGATAAATGAGGCTGAATTAACGTGAGCACAATCCAGACTGAGACCAGTAACGCCGGCCAAGTAACATCTAAAAAAGCTTGCTTGTTTAGTGATGTCTTATGATGTTCGCCGGTTCTACCTGACAGCCGTACATCAGACGTGCGTTTCATCTCGAGCTTTCTGGTTCTGGAGCGGTGAGAAAAATATCCGGCAAGAAAAAATACGGCACCAATTTTTGCCAATTCTGAGGGCTGAAAACTGTTGGATCCCAGGTTGATCCAACGGCGGGCACCGTTGATCACGGTTCCCTGCACGCGACAATAGACAAGACTCACCGTCACCAACAGATAGAGTAGGATACCGAGCACAGGTCGAGTAAATTGACGAAAACGTACACATGCGCCGATAAAAATTGCTACAAGTGTTCCGGCAACCGTCAGGATCACTTGTTTTCGGGCCAGAGCAGTCGCGTCAGCTTCGAGGATAGCTCTAACAGGCGATGACTCATCAAGTCCGCCTGCAATATCCAATTGTGTGCGAAGCCCCGCGCTCGATTGGATAAAACTTACTCCATAACTTGCGCTGAACATCATCAGCAATCCGAAGCAAACCAAAATTAAACAGATGAAGAGAAATGTCAAAGACATATGTCGGTGCGTTGAAAGCAGTTTGTAATTAAGAGGCATTTTTGCATTGAAACGCGCAGACGCATCTACCTTCACTCTATCCACCGGCCGTGTCTTCAATCGTTCCGCCATCGTGTTCACCTCCCGAACAAGGGGCCTGAAACGAGAAAAAACCCAAGGATGGCTGCAACTAACGCGATCAAGCTGAACACATTGACGATTTTCGTTTCCCGCCAGCCACCAAGTTCAAAATGATGATGGATCGGCGACATCCTGAATATTCGTTTCCCCCCCGTGCGTTTGAAGTACAAAACCTGCAGTACGACAGAAAAACCTTCGAAGAAAAATACAAATCCTGTAATGACAGCCAAATAAGGCACACCCGCCATGACCGTTAAAAATGCAAAGCCTATCCCTAACGCCTGTGAGCCTGTATCGCCCATAAAGATTTTAGCCGGGTACCTGTTAAAAAAAAGGAATCCGAGACAGCCCGCTGCCAGCGCAACCGAAAGGGTCGTGAAAGACAGTGAGAGAGCTTGGGGAAGAATTGCGGAAAGCAGTCCGCCCACTGACAAAAGACCCAGGGACGCGACGACCATTAAACTGGCGAGAAGCCCATCTACCCCATCGGTGATATTGACTGAATTGCTCATATAGAAAAGGAACGGCACGAGAAATACAAAATATAAAGCTTTCCACCAACCTGTGACAAGAATTGGTTGCACCGAAAAAGGCACTAAAATAAATGGCGGAACAGGAGAGATCCAAAGGTAATATACTGCGGCGACAACCGAGAAGAAACCAAGCAGCAATGTTTTCTGCTTAACGCTTAATCCCTTAGGTGAAACGCTTACCTTGATGTAGTCATCAATAAAACCGACAGATGCAAAAAGGAGCATCAAGACAATCGTAGCGGACATCTGCATGAGATCTTTGCGCAGCAATGGCCCGACAATTCCCAAGATCGCGATCGGGATGACAAAGAAAAATCCTCCGAATGTCGGCGTTCCGGATTTCGCCAAATGCGTCTGTGGTCCATTATGGCGGATAGGCTGTTCTGAACTCCTATGCCTGATTATCGGTAAGCCGATAAGTCCGGTTAGAAGCGTCGCGATGAAAACTGCGAAACCAGCCACTGCGGCAAAAAGCATGTCACGAACAGGAAACATCATCGGCGGTCCTTCTCATTATCTTGGCTTTCACGAAGCGCTTTCGTTATTTTTTCCAGCTCATAGTATCGAGATGCCTTGAGAAGCAGGAAATCGTCTTTTTTTAATTGGCTTAGGATATCGGGAATCGCGTCTTCACAAGAAGCGTACCAGCCGGCGAACAACCCCGTGCCTTCCTGACTTCCAAGCAGGTAGTCGCGAGTAATCTTCGTTTCTTCGCCGATCAAAAATGCAAGATCAACGCCCGCATGCAACAACTGAAGCGCGATATCTTCATGCGCTTCATTGGAATAGCGCCCAAGCTCTCTCAACCCCCCGATGACCGCAACAAAACGCGGGCTATCCTCAGATAATAATCCGGCTGTTTGTAACGCTGCGTGGAGTGATTCCGGCGCAGCATTGTAAGCATCATCCATCACATCTATTGACCCGATGCGAATCAATTCCTGTCTGCTCTCAGTGGGGACATACCTGCCCGCTGAGGCAGCGGCTTCTTGCATATTGAGTCCCATGGCATAAGCTACCGCCAGACCAAAAAGTACGGCAGGCACGAGATGCAAACCGGGTACTTGCAAGAAGACAGGCCAACGTTCTTCTGGCGTCAGGTTGGAGCGCCCAATAAACGACAGACTGCCTCGATCCATCCGCACGTGTTCCGCCCAAAACACAGGAATACCGTCACGCTCCAATCTGCCCACGTTATGCTCACTTGCGATATACCATACCGGCAAAGCTGGCTGCTCTCTTACCACCCAACTTTCAAGCATGGGATCGCCCCCATTGACGATGAGAAGTCCGTTGTCCTTCATGCCCACCGTTATGGAAACCTTTTCTTCCAAAATATCGCTCATGGATCCAATGTGCTCCGCGTGCGACATGCCAATCCGAGTAATCACGGCAATATCGGGAAGCGAAATCGTGGATAGCGTGCGAATCGCACCCTTGCGAGCCATGCCAATCTCAGCAACCAAAGCCTGCGTATTAAGGCTGGTTGACAGAATAGTCCGCGGGAGGCCTACCTGGTTATTGTAGTTTTTTGCTGATTGTTCAGCTTTTACCTGTGACTTGATCATCTGATAGATCATACGGCGCGTCGTTGTTTTTCCGATGCTCCCCGTCACGCCTATCACACTAGCGGTCAGAGTGGACCTAAACCCCCTGGCAATATCCTGATATGCTTTCAAAGTGTCGTCGACTACCAACAGATCTGGCGCATGGTCGTTCTCATCAAGAAGTTTGAAACAATCGTCCAATTCTGTCGCATCTCGCGCAACCACAACGAGGCCGGCGCCTTTTGCTATGGCAGCCATAAGGAAATGGTGGCCATCAAAATGATCTCCGCGCAATGGAATGAAAACTTCACCAGGAAGTACCGTCCGCGTATCTGTAGACACAGACGGGTAGAAGCGCTCAGGGTCGCACGCATGATTGTCTGTCTGGAACAGCTCACCGTTCGTCCAGAGTTTCAATTGCATAGGCAAAATTCGAATCATCATCATAAATCTTTCATGCTGTTAATGATCGCCGCCCTGTCCGGTTTCCGCACCCGACTGCGGGACTTGGGTGAAGTATACTTTCACAACCTGTCCACGCCTCACTTTCCCAGATGCGTCGAGTTCACTGTCCCCCGCTGACGAGGGTGAGCCTGTTTCTTTGTCCACGGCCGCAAGAGCTCGACTGGAGGTAGGAGCGATGTCCTGTGCCAGTGACGGACCTTGAGGTGTTCCTACTGGCGCAATCGTCACGCCGTATTCGGCGGCTAGCCAGACACACTCATGGTAATTTCTACCTTGAAAGTCGGGCACAGCTACCCATTCTACTTCATTTGCCTTGTCCGGGTAAAGCCATACAGTTGAACCTCGCCCAACATGTGATCCAGAAGCCGGAGAAATGCTGACACATGGCTGATCAAGATAGAATTGATCCGTAGGAACACAAGGCGCAAGATCAAGCATGATTAACTGTAACGCCGCGTCTCTGATTTTCATTGTTGAAAAATCAGGTAACTCCACCGTTCGACTCAGATAGCTGAGTTCTTCTTGGGAATAATTCTGTTTAACGCCTCGCGTATTCAAAATTCTGGCAGCGATACGGTTTGCGGCGCGTGCTGCAGATGTACTTAATGTAATTGACGTCTCCGGTTTATGTATCGATACAAGAACGACATATTCTGGTTCATCGTAAGGCACGAGGCCGACAAAAGAAAAGGTTCGTCTTTCGTCATCGTTTGCGTCAATCGCGGTCCCGGTTTTGCCTCCGATTTTTAACCCGATACCTCCAAAAGTACCAGATGCCGTTCCTTGTCTCACGACGTCTCTTAACATAAGGCGCACGCGAGCGCACGTGTCGTTCGAGAACATCTGGGGGCTCTCGTTCAATGGAAAAGACTCCATCACATCAATCCCGTCTTCAGTTGCGGCACACCCCAGTCGCGGTGTAACCATATAACCTCCATTCCCAACTGTTGCGAAAAACTGTGCCAACTGTATGGCTGTTAAAGAAGATGATTCCCCGAAAGTCAGGTTGGCAAAGTCGATCGGCATGGGTTTGGCATGTAACAATCCCACTGCCTCTGCTGGCAGGTCGATGCCTGTTCGTCCGTAAAATCCAAGTTTGCGTATCCAGTCGTAGTACAAATCTTGGCCAACTCTTTCGCCTAACTGAACAAATACGGGATTGCATGACAGATAAAAAGCCTGACGTAATGTTTCATCACCGTGACCTTGTCTGGTGTAGCAAGATATCTCTTCTCCTTGAATTTTAATGGGATCATCGTGAAATATCGTTTGTTCCCAGGCGACATTTTCTTCCAATCCGATGGCAAGTGTTATTGCTTTGAAGACCGAGCCCGGTTCATATACATCCGTGATGTTGGTGTTTTTCCAGAGATTAGCAATCAGATAATTCGTCTTTTCATCAGAACTCAGCGCCCCCCAATGCTCTTCTGTGAAGCCAAGAGGAAGGGCCGTCGGATCAGAGGCATCAAAAGGCGCAAGCTGTGCCATGGCGACTACGTTACCTGTTTTCACCTCCATCACCAGGCCGTTGACACCGCGTGTAAGACCAGCGGCTGATGCAGCCGTAAGGAGTTCTTCCTGTAGGATTGATTGAAACTCAAGATCGAGCGTGGAGACAAGGTGATGACTCTTTTCAACGGGTCGAGAGACAGGCGAAGAAAAAGGAATAACGCCTTTGGTGGTGTAGTTATTCCTTTTCGCAAACGTGTACCCCGGTTCACCGGACAGAAGCGCGTCATACGACGCCTCCAGCCCCGAAACCCCGATGAGTTTGCCGTCTACCAGTTGCGTCATACCAAGGAGGGGCGATCCCAAATTGCCATTGTTATACACTCGACGCTCTTCCGCATCAAAGCGGATTCCTCCGACGCCATTAACGGCAAGCCAGTCCTTTAAGGCCATGGCCTCTATTTCGGGTACTTCGCTCGCGATCGCGATATAGGGCACGGGATTATGCCCCGCTAAATGTTTTTTCAAACCCATCCATCCAGTTACTCGATCCGTTTTTATTTGCTCCAATGTAAGGGCGCAAGATTCATCGTCAAGCCCCAGGTGCTGTTTCATTTTCTCAACAATATCTTCATCGCTAATACTCTTTGCACGTGTGGCAACATCGCGGGGCGTCATTCCCACGCGGTAAACATAAGTGGAAAGAACGAGCGGATATCCATTTCTGTCGAGAATCATACCGCGACGCGGACTCTCTGTATGGGTCATATACTGCTGATTTGCTGCTTTTGCCGCGAGAACGTCGTGTTGGAGTATCTGAAGATGGTAGAAATGATTGACAACGGCCCCTGACGCAAAAAGAAAGACAAGAATCAACGCAACGAATTTGCCATCAAGCAATCTAAATGACAACTTTACGTTATGACTTATTTTTGTTATGTCATTAGGTTGACGTTTCATTAGTTACCTCGATAAAGAGAGCAAAGACAACGGCAAAACCCCTGATCAGCGCAGGCGAACCCAGGATTCAATTAGCTCCACGTTCTCGTTTACAAAACGCTTGCCGGGACTATTGTGCTCGAGTAGCAGATCTTGATCAGAACCGGCACGCAGAATAGCGGCAGGAACCAAAAGTATCTGGTCTGAAGCAGCTTTTTGCATACCGAGTCTGTTGGTCGCGTTATCGCGAACTACTTGCAGAGATGATTTTGCAGATATCCGATCCTGCAAAAGACTATTATGTTTCTCAAATTCACTAATCTGTCGACTCAACCCGGCATTGACGAAACTCATCTCCGTAATTTTCGCGCTGCGCCAGACAACAAATCCGACCGCTACCGTCAAAGCAATAAACACTGTGAAGAGACGAAAGGCAGCTCGCGTTCGATTCCGACTCGCGATTTTGTATTGCTCGCGAATCGCTGCTTCGCTTCTTAATGTTTCGCGGCGCGCTTTCTTTTTGGCTTCACGTTCATCTGGATGCGGTGCATCGACTTGAGGCAATGCGTAAGATGCCGGGCGAGCGAATTGTCGGGCCAGATTGCCGTCTTCGTACATATTCATGCGACACCTCCCCCAAACTCGAATACCCTGAGCTTCGCGCTACGGGCTCTGCGGTTATCTTGTATCTCTTCATCTGTCGCGACTTGCGGTTTGGAGCTCACCTGATGGCCAATCGGTTGTTTACCGCAAACACATGTCGGAAAATCTCGAGGACATTCGCATGGTGACTGCCAACGTCGCATTGCTTGTTTGACCATCCTATCTTCAAGCGAATGAAAACTGATCACAACAGCACGACCTCCTTGCGACATTACATCCGGAATTGCATGTAGTAAATGTGCAAGTTCCTGTTGCTCCCCATTGACGGCCATTCGCAACGCCTGAAACGTTTTTCGCGCTGGATTTCCTTCGCGCCGAGCATGTGGAGGAACAGCGCCCGAGACGATTTGAGCCAGTTCTGCCGTTCTGTTAATCGTCTTTTTCTCTCTGGCTCGGATAATGGCTCTCGCAATGAGCGTTGCGTAGCGTTCTTCCCCGTACAATCTCAGCAGAGCAACCAACTCACTTTCGGGAATCGCGGATAAGATGTCTGCCGCTGTTGAACTTTGCTCTGGGTTCATGCGCATATCGAGCGGTCCGTCATTCAGATAAGAGAATCCGCGCGCACTGCTATCGAGTTGGTGTGAACTAACACCCAGATCTGCCAATAGACCGTCAACGTGCCCAAGTTCCTCTTGTTGCAACCAATCGGGAAATTCTGAAAATGAGGCATGTACTGTCTTGTAAGTGGCGCTTGTTTCAATGCCTGACAATCTCGCATCACATATTTTTAGTGCCTCAGGATCGCGATCAGCTGCGTATAGGCGTCCGTTCTTGCCTAACTTCTCCAAAATGGCTGCGCTGTGTCCTCCTCCACCCGCGGTTAAATCGAGGTAGAGACCGTCCGGTTTTACAGATAGCGCATCTATCGTCTCAACCGTCAGGACGGGCATGTGCCAGGCATTAAAGTCCACGGATGTCATAGCCCGACAGATCCATTTCTGCCAACGAAGCCTCTTGCTCCGAACTTTCATCGAAGAAGGCTTGTGAACAGATTTCGATTTTATCGAAAACATCGATGAAACATATCTCTTCTCCAGGCTCGACCTGAATATGTTTCCAAAGAAAAGCTGGAACAGACATACGTCCTTGGGCGTCAAATTCACATACGGTTGAAGCGCCGAGAACATCGCGCTTCAATTTTCGTATCTCATAACCTGTACTTGAATTATTGAGGATTTGATCTTTGATCGTGTTAAACTGCTCAGGCGTGTATGCCGCCAGGAAACCATCATCGATTCCCTGAGTTACGACAAGAACACCGCCAAGCATTTCGCGGAGTTTGGCCGGAACAATTACCCGACCTTTTGTATCGATTGTATGCGTGTAACGCGCCACAACTCCACACCTTCCTTCTTATGCTGCATTCTACCACAATTTACCACCTAATTGTCAATTTCAACCACAATTCCCCACTAATTGATAGTTTTACATAAAAAAACACCGGATTAGATCCGGTATGCTTGAAATACACTTCAAAGAGACGCTTGGGTCAGACAGCTAGGGGAGCCTCTCGGAGCATCCGTTCGTTATGATTCATCGAATAATTTAAGAGCACTCCCAGCAATAGAAAATTAGATATCATGGCAGAGCCACCGTAACTAATAAACGGAAGCGGAATGCCTGTGATTGGGAGAAGACCGACGGTCATGCCGATATTCTCGATAAAATGGAATGCCATGCCCGTAATCAAAGCCACCATGATGTAGGATTCTTCCGGCGATCGCGAGACAATCTTGCTTGCCACGCGCAGCGTGTGGGCAATAAGGTAGACCGCGAGCAAGATGATAAGCGTTGTGCCAATCAATCCGAGTTGCTCGGAAATCGCAGGAAAAATGAAATCGGATTCTTTAACCGGCACGCTGACCGTATTTCCGGCCCGATTACCTGCGAGACCGCCTGACGCCACGGCCGCAAGCGATTGTTCGATATGGTATGAGGCTGTTTTGTCATGACCTCTAAAAAGAAATGTCATGATTCTATCTTTTTGCGTTGAATTGAGCGCAAATTGCCACGTAAGAGGAAGCACCACAAAGACGGCGCTCGTCACTGACAGAAGGATTGTTCGCCAACGTACACCCCAGACAAACGCTGTGCTGAGAAACATAAAGATAAGCACGAGACTTGTTCCGAGATCAGGTTCCGTAACGACAAACAGAAATGGTAACCCGTACAATAATCCAATTCTAAAAAAACCGGTACGTACCGCTAACTCGCCGCGTTTCATGGCTGCAAATACCGGGCCCGTCATCATGGCGACGCCGATCTTCGATAACTCCGATGGCTGAAAAGAACCAAAGAGCGGGATTCGCAACCAGCTATCTGCGCCTGCCACCGGCCTGTAACCGTCAATTTTGACAACGAATAGCAAAATAATACTCACAATGTAAATAATGCCGCCAATCAAGCGCATAGTAGGCGGCTCAAATAAGCAGAGGATGGATGCGGCCACCACACCAAGGAGAACCGCTGCGATCTGTTTGTAGTAATTCATCGGGTAGTCAAAGATGACAGCGCCATAACCCTTGGCAAGCACTGTGTTGAGAACGACAAGTCCGATTATGACGAGCATGAGAACAGGAACAAGCATCCGATAATCGAGCGCGCGAAAAAACATATCTGCGCGAGAAGCTTTATACTCCCCTCCTGTTCGTCGCATCCCTCCATCGGTCCATTCCATTATTACGAACTCCGAAACTCAATCGTCAATTTCACTGGTATCCGCCAGTGGTATTTCAATTATATCTGCAGGAGTTGCCGCCAAACCTGCGAGCATCTGGTCGCGCTTTTTGCCTTTGATATGTAAAATTACAAACACAATAATCGAACCTATGACCATGACGGCCGAGACTACCTGCGAGATTCGCAACTCGTAACCTCCAAGGAAAAACATGAGCGAATCCGTGCGGACTCCTTCAACAAAAAAGCGGACAATTCCATAAAGGAAAAAATAAGTCATTACAGTCATATAAGGCCTTTTTGAGCGCTTGCGTATCACAAGCAGAATCACGAATATCAGCATATTCGCAATAAACTCATAAAGAAACGTCGGGTGGACCGGTAAGGCTGGGTTGAGTCCGGGCAACGGACTGGCCGGGTTTGGATTAAGCATTGCGAGTCCTTCGGCAGTTCCTTCGCTGATCATGCCCCAGGGAAGTGACGTGTTGGTACCGAATGCCTCTTGATTGAAAAAATTCCCCCAACGGCCAATTCCCTGGCCAAGAGGGAGATAGACCGCAAAAAAATCAAGTACACGATGTAACTTGACGCGTTTGATCCGGGCGACCATGACAACCGCGATGATTCCCCCGATGACACCTCCGTAAAACGCGAGCCCACCTCGTCGCAAATCAATGATCGCTGCCCAGTCTCCCTTGAATTGACTCCACTCAAACGCGACAAAATAGATACGTGAACCTATGAGAATAAGCGGTATCATCCACAGAAAATAGTCCAGGATGTCATCGCCGGTGAAATCATATTTTTTTGCGTGGGTCATAGCCAGCACGATACAGAGCACCATTGCGATCGTGAAAATCAAACCGTACCAATAGACGGTCATTTGGTGTCCGAACAGATTAAACTCAAATGCTATACGGCTGATCGAAATATTTTCTATGCCGAGTCCAGGAAAGGACACATGATAATTACAAACAAAGTGCATGGACTACTTACCTCCGAAACAACGCTATTTTATCATACTGAATGCTGGGCAAGAACAGATGCGAGATCTTCATCAACTTGTGTCTTGAGTTCGTCAAGTGATTTGAATCGCCGTTCATCGCGAATAAATGACAGGAATTCTACTTCAATGATCTGTCCGTAGAGATCGCCATCAAAATCGAACACATATGATTCCGCCAAAAGTTCACGCGAATCCCGCCTAACAGTCGGTGCCGTGCCGACATTGGTGATCGCCTTGTAGCGTGACTCTCCTGCAATGACATAAGTAGCGTAAACGCCGCGCCGAACGAGGGCCGACGCTGCGGGGTAAAGGATATTGGCTGTTGGAAATCCGATTCTTCTTCCCAGTCTGTTGCCGCTGATGACCTCTCCTGTCAACCGGAAGGGACGTGACATCATGCGGGTGGCGTCTTCTACCTCCCCCTTCTTGAGTGCCTCTCGGATACGTGTACTCGAAATTTTTTCACCATTCAAAAGTACTTCAGGAACAACTAGCGGTTCAAGTGAGTGGTTCGCGGCATAGTCTTCCAAAAAGTCTGCGCCGCCTTTGCCCCCTCTGCCGAAGTGACCGTCCTCTCCAATGGCGAGCACCCGCCCACCCAACTTGCCGGCAATAACACTGTCAAGAAATTCAAACGGCGACAGGTCGCAGAAATCATGCGTGAGCGGGATGAGGAATACTTCGCTAACCCCCTCGCGTTGGAATACGTCAAGCTTTTGAGCTTGTGTCATGAGAAAATTGTGGTCAAGGCGCCGGTCATTAAAGTCATAACCATCCCCATATGAAAACGTGAAGACACACGGGCGAAGATTTCGCTCGCTGCATGAGTCACGCAACGCACGGATCAGCGATAAATGTCCGAGATGGACACCGTCAAAGACACCGAGAGCAAACCCGCGGGGCACCGTCTTTATCTCATCCAAACTTTGATATACGGTCAACATCCGACACATTACTCCCTCAACAAATCTTCCGGCGTTGTAAAAACACGCTGAACACGACACACATCTTGGGTTGCCTTTCCGACTGCCACAAGCTTGTCATTGTAAACAAACGCCAACCACTCATTACCGGGAGGCGGTGCCAGCAACGCGGTCAACGGTTCTGCCACGACAACACGTTCCACAGCCGGGGCAATCGTTTTCCCATGTGCGAGATCGATCGCCTCTTTCTTTGTGAGTTCCATTCGCGGCCAGCCAATAAATGCTTGTCTGACAGGCAGCAAAACACCTCGTTCTGCCAACTCTATGCGGAGCTTTACAGGGTCTTTTTCCAGTGACCCAAAAAGCTCAAAAAGATCATCTATACGAACAGCGTCCGCGACACTGAAATGACCTGACGCGAGCCGCCGGAGTTTTGATACATGACCCAAGCAATCCAGTTGTCTGCCCAGTTGATCCGCAAGTACTCGGATATAGGTTCCCGGGCTGACCAGAAACTCTACGGTTACGATCGGATATCCCCGTTCTCCTTGGTTGATTTTGAGAAAGCGCGACTCGTACACTGTGATTTCTCTTTGAGCGCGTTCAATGTCTTTGCCCTCACGGGCATATTTGTACAGAGGTTTGCCTTTAAATTTGACAGCTGAATACATAGGCGCTTTTTGGCATGTTTCTTCTGTTAGCGATGAGACCGTTGAAGAAAGTATTCCCAGCGCTTCTTCATCATTGCTATCCAGGAAGCGTTTCCACGTCATCGGATCAGTCGCGCTCTCTGACACATCGCCTTCGCGATCCATCGTCGTTGTGGCCGTGCCGAGCTCTATGTCACAGAGATAGCGTTTATTCCAGTTGAGCATGAATGTGGCCGCGGCCGTTGCACGACCGTAACAGATCGGCAGCACTCCGGTTGCCAACGGGTCAAGCGTGCCAGTGTGACCGACCCGCCTCTCATTTAACAGACGCCTGAGTGCGGCGACGACAGACGCCGATGTAAAGCCTGTCGCTTTATCAACGATGATGATACCGTCTACAGGATCTGTCATCCCGTTTTGCCCCGACCGGAACAGCGATTCAGGTAAGCCTCGGCCTCGCGAGCTACCGTCTCCATCGCCTGTTCAATCGAAAGGTCGCTGATCGCCATACCTGCTGCCTTGACATGTCCGCCACCTCCGAATATAGCCGCAAACTCCGCTGAATCGAAACAGCTATTTGAGCGGATACTGACACGGATAGAACCGTCTTGAGTCTCAATAAACAAAAACACGACGTCGATGTCTTCTGATGCCCTTATTTCCGAAGCCAAATTCGACAGGTCATCGTCCGGCGCCTGTCGGCGCATTAGCATAGCTTGCGTGACATGAGCGAGTAAGATGCGTCCTTCCGCGACAGACGTAATGGTTGAGAATATATCGCCTTTAATCTGCAGGCGGTTGATCGTGGTTCGTTCGTATAGGTTGTAATGGAGTTCAGCAAGATCGACCTCGAACCGCTCAAGGAGAAAGGCTGCCTGCCTCAGGCAGAGAGGCGTCGTATTGCTATATGAATAACGTCCTGTGTCGGTGATTGTGCCCGCGAGTAACAGGATAGCGATCGTGTGATCAAAAAACGGACAAGCGTGATGCAATTCGAGATCCCAGATCATTTCGAATACGAGTTCGCATGACGAAGACGCCCCTGTGTCAATGTATTCAAGGTCACTCGGTTCGACTTGTTGGACATGGTGATCAATGGCGCCACGAAGCGGTGTTTTAAGGAAACAATCCCCACGACGACCAAGCCGATGGGGTTCATGACAATCGACCGCAATTGCGAAATCAAAAACAGGACACTCCCGATCACTGTCATGAACAACAATGTCTTCGAGCCCGGGAAGCTCAAGGAGCGAAGGAGGTACTTGCTCGTCTGTGAGTACAGTTGTCCGGCAACCGAGTGATCGGAATGCCCTTGAAAGTGAAACAGCCGCGCCAATCGCGTCGGCGTCAAACCGTTCGTGCGGGAAAAGTCCTATATGTCCTTTGACCGCGGCAAGATCAAGTACGATCTCAAGTAGTCGGTTGCTCGCCTCTCGTGGCTTGTGTTTCATCGTTCGCCTCCTCGTCTTCAACGCCTGACTCGCTGTTTTCTGCCCTGCGCCTAGCGGCCGCCTCATCTTCTTCACGGACACGACGGATCAGCTGATCGATGGCCTCGCTCTCACGGAGTGTGTTGTCTTCCTCAAAAATAAGTCGCGGCACTTTGCGTGATCGGAGCTGCGAAGCCAATTCTCGCCGTAGAAAACTTCCCGCACTTTTGAATGCGTCTTTCGCATTTTCACGCGCCTCATCGTCCCCGAAAACACTGTAATAAACGCGTGCCGTCGACAAATCATTGGTCAAACGTACGCCTGTAATGGTAACCGCGCTAGTGATTCGCGGGTCATTCAATTTTTGCGAGATAAGGTCGGCGAGAATGCGTTTGATCTCATCTCCCATACGTTCGGATCTACGCATTATCCTCCACCTCTTTCATCGTATAAACTTCGACTTGATCCCCTACCTTGATGTCATTGAAGCGCTCAAGGCTCAACCCACACTCATACCCCGCACTCACTTCACGCACATCATCTTTGAATCGGCGAAGTGACGCAAGTTTTGTTTCGTAGATGACAACGCCGTCGCGCAGAAGGCGAGCGCTATCGCTCCGATGGACACGTCCATCCGTGACATAGCAGCCGGCAATGGTGCCGACACTTGAAGCGTGGAAGACATCGCGTACTTCGAGATGACCTGTCACTACTTCACGCATGACAGGAGCCAACATACCGCGCATCGCGCGTTCCACTTCTTCAATGGCCTCGTAAATGACGCGATATAGACGAATATCCACATTCGAATCGGCAGCAACCTGGGTAGCTGTCGCTGCGGGACGCACGTTAAATCCGATGATAATAGCGTTCGCAACTTCCGCGAGACGGATGTCCGATTCTGTAATGGCTCCGACCGCTCCGTGAATAACTTTGACCCGGATCTTCTCGGTTGAGAGTTTTTCCATGGACTGTCTAACCGCTTCAACAGAGCCCTGCGCATCGGCTTTGACGATCAGATTAAGTTCAATAATTTCTTCATCACTCATCTGGACAAATAACGTATCGAGCGTCATACGAGATGATTGCAGAAGCGTTGAGTCTCTGTCTTCTGTCTTACGCTTCCCTACTAGATCGCGAGCTACTCGCTCGTTCTCTACTCGATACAAGATATCTCCGCCTTCAGGGACACCTCCGAGACCAATAATCTCTACCGGCATAGAGGGACCAGCCTGATCAATTTGTTGCCCATGGTCGTTATAAAGCATCCGGACACGACCGACAGTGCTTCCAACCACAACTGCGTCGCCTTGCTTTAATGTGCCGCGCTGGATCAAAACAGTTGCCAGAGGACCTCGCGTAATGTCGAGTTTGGCCTCGATGACCGTGCCTTTCGCCTGTCTTTCAGGATTTGCGCGAAGATCAAGCACATCTGCTGTAAGAAGAATCATCTCCAACAGCTCGTCCATGTTCTTCCCCGTCAGGGCAGATACAGGAACAATGGTTGTCTGACCACCCCAGTTGGAGTCCATCAGATTATATTGTGACAGCTCGCGCTTGACACGTTCTACGTCTGCCTCCGCGCGATCGATCTTATTGATGGCAACGATAATTTCGGTATTCGCTGCACGGGCATGGTTGATTGCTTCTATCGTCTGGGGCATAACGCCGTCATCCGCGGCGACCACAAGGATTGCGATATCGGTGACTTGCGCACCGCGCGCACGCAGCGTCGTAAACGCTTCATGTCCCGGGGTATCAAGGAATGTGATCATTTTCTCATTAACCATCACTGAATACGCGCCAATGTGTTGCGTTATACCACCCGCTTCTCCTTCTGTAACAGAGGATTTTCGGATGTAATCGAGAATAGATGTCTTCCCGTGGTCGACGTGACCCATAACAACGACAACTGGCGGCCGCGATACAAGATCTTCGTCTTTGTCGACGCTATCATCGAATAGGATATCTTCTTCTGTAATTTCGATTAATTTCTCCGACTCGATACCAAATTCGGAAGCAATGATTTCCGCTGTTTCATAATCGATTTCTTGGTTGATGGACGCCATCATCCCAAGCCCCATCAACTTCATGATAACGTCGGTTGTCGTTTTCTTCATCGCTTCAGCGAGATCTTTGACAGTCAAACGCTCCGGCAATGTCACGTTGGTAAGCTGGGCAACTGGGCGTTTAACCTGACTGGTTTGCTGTTCAGAATCCCTCGATCTCCGCCTCGACCCACGCGCCATCGGCACTGGTTCTTGCTGACGGCGTACATTGCGGTCGCGAGATGCATCAGCACGTTGCCTGTCACGACCTTTTTGATTGCGTCTGGCAAGGCTGCTCGGACGTGCGTTTGTATCTACAGGCTCAGCCGCGGGAGCTATGGGAGGCTGTGACGGACGAGGTCCTCTCGAAGGCGATGATTGAGGTCTGCCACCGTAGCCCGATGAACGATCCTGCGCTCCAGCTGTCGGCGGTCTGCTACCGTATGGCGATGAGCGCTCCTGCGGACCACCTTGTGGCCGCCTGTCATCGCGCGGACGCTGGCTGCGTTCCGCTGCGGGCACGCTGTCACGGCCGCTTCCCACATAATTGCCTCGTTGCGCGCGAAGCGGACTTCCATCTTGTGTGGTTAGAGGCTGACGCTTCTCCGGAACTGGCAAAACAGCAGGCTCCGGTCTTGTCGCTCGCTCGCCAATAGGCAGCGAACGCTCCGCAAGACTCAAATCATCGCGGCTAAGAGGGCGTTTCTCAACAGGTTTTCTTTGTGGTTCAATTTTCGCAACGGGTGCTTTTTTGCTGACAGGTTGATCCACGACAGGTTGAACAGGTTTTGGTTGGGGTTTTATCTTAACAGGTTCCGCCACAACACTTTCAGCAGGTTTTGACTGAGGCTTTATCTTAACAGGCTCCTCCACAATGCGTTCAACAGTTGCTGGTCCCGGTTTAGCCTTTACGGGCTCTTCCGCAATCACTTTAACTGGTTTTTTCTCTGTTTTTGGCACTTTAACTACGGGGATTTCAGTCACGGGCTCAGCCTTCGCGACAAATTCCACCTCTGGTTCAGTTTTTGCCACAGCCTTTACAGGCTTCTCATCCAACTTCTTCGGCAATTCAGCAACCTTCTTTGCCTCGGGCGCAAGTTCGATTTCGGGAACACGACTTGCCTCCGCGACTGTGGGAACAGGTGCTACTATTTCTACTGGAACAACGGGGAGCGCTTCAGGCTTTTCAACCTCAAGCGGGGGCACCTCTACAGGTTTCGCTTTCGGCTTCTTGATAATCTTAATGAAGCCGGGGATAATTTTCCCTGAAATCCCTTGAATATCAATTGTCGAAGAACCAGGAATATCCTTTATCTCTCCGTCATGCAATGAAGCTTCCGGACCCGGTAGTTCTTCCAAGGTTTCTTTGACAGGAGGTATTTCAGCATCCAGAATCGTTTCTTGCGCATCTTGTTCTTTGCGCTGTCGCAACGCTTCTTCTTCAGTAATAAATCCTGACATGAGCCCCGAATTTGCTTCTTCTCTTCTAGCCATACTCAGCTCACTCCCGTTTATCCGCAGACAACTCCCCTTCAGGGAGTCCGTCTGCTGCTCTTGCTTCCTTGATCAGTTCGCAAGTAAAATTTTTATTCTCTGTCGGGCAATCTGCAATCGCCCGATTAATATCAATCCAAATGTCTGCCGGCAACGAATGCTTTAACGCCCGTTGCAGCGAATGTCTTTTTTTAGCGATTTCGACACACTCATTTCGAAAACAAATATACGCGCCGCGTCCCTGCATTGTCTGCGCGACGTCAACGGCTGACTCTCCCGCAGCTGAAACCGCGATTCGAAGCAACTGTTTTTGCGGGAATTCCGCCCGGCATCCGGCACATGTACGTATTGGTTGTTTTAGCAATCGCCTACACTCCTGCGTCATCAACGGACGGTTCTTCTACGTCGAGAGACTCGATCGTATTTTGCAGCCTATCGAGATAATCAGCCGAGGACTCCTCTGCAGGGATCTGTACCTGCGGGAGTTCTTGCTCATCATCCCAGGCATCTGCTTCATCGTCGTCCCATGTTCCGCGCTCAGCTTCATCGGCAGCAACCGCTTCATCGAAATCGGGCATCCAACTCGCCTCCAGCATCTCGCGATACTGTGTCTCGCTTCGGATATCAATCCTCCAGTCAGTCAACTTGGCTGCCAGACGAGCATTCTGTCCTTCCTTGCCGATGGCAAGCGATAATTGATGATCTGCCACGATCACTCGGGCACTCTGCTCCTCCTCGTTGAGGACAACACGTATCACGCGCGCCGGCGACAGAGAGCTGCTAATGAATTCCTTGATGTCGGGATTCCATTGAATGATATCGATTTTTTCACCGTTCAGTTCGGTAATTACTGACTGAACGCGCGTTCCGCGCTGACCAACACACGCGCCAACCGCGTCAATATTTGAATCATGGCTTGTCACCGCCATTTTCGTCCTTGAGCCAGCCTCACGGGCGATATTGACTATTTCTACGATCCCGGCGCCAATCTCAGGCACTTCTTGTTCGAACAATCGTCGTACAAGTCCCGGATGGCTTCTGGAAATCATAATAATCGGCCGGTGATCGCGTTGATCGACCTTTAGAATGTAGAAGCGCATATGCTTCTTAAACGTGTAGTTGTCGAGCCGCGACTGCTGATTATAAGGCAAAACGGCTTGCGCGCGGCCAATATCGACTAGGACTTCGTTGCGGTCACGGCGTTGCACAACACCGCTCGCAAGACCTCCGACACGTCCGGAAAATTCTTCTTGGATACGCAATTTTTCGGCCTGGGCAAGCTTCTGATTGATAACGCTCTTGGCCGTCTGCGCGGCCAATCGCCCAAAATGTGCCGGATCAACTTCGCGTACCAGCTGGTCGCCAAGTTCCAGATCTTCTGAAAGCGCTTGCGCCTGTTCCAGCGATAGTTCACTGTTGGGGTCACGAACTTCTTCAACAATCGTCATTGGCTGGTAGACTCGCATCTCGCCTGTGCGGCGATCAATATGTGCCGTAATCCCATCATTTTCTATAGGTTTGGGCTCACTTTCCTCCTCTTGCGTTGCGGGGGGAATATCGTCATGCTCACGGACCCTGTCTCTGTCCTTGGATCGGATCTCGAATTCACGGCGGTACGCCGCAACAAGGGAGTCCTCGATTGCTTCGATGAGCGTCTCAAGTTCAATCCCTCGTTCTTTTTCCAAGAGTCTCATGGCTTCTATAAATTCGTGGTTCATGTTACTCCTTAACAAGCCTCGCTATAAAAATGTGCGTCAAACGGCATCCTATCCTTAAAAAACAATTTCGCGTTTTACTTGAGCGATATCATCCCAGGAAAATAACATACGATCTCCTGATTCCGTAATAACGCCCACAGTTTCATTTTCGACAACCAGTGAACCATAAAAACGTTTCACCCCGTCAATTCCACGGTACAAACTTATCCGTGCCCATTCACCTTCATGGCGAATGCAATCTTCAACCGTATTCAAGGGACGATCAAGACCGGGCGATGACACCTCAAACACGTCGAAGTCTTCAAACCCCAACCCATCTGAAATCAACAGATCTGCTTTTTCACTCACGAGCTCACAATCCCCGATCCCAATGCCGCCTTTTTTATCTATAATCAGGCGCAATACTGTGCGTCCTCCCTCGTGGACATAGAGCACATCAAGTAAGGCAAGTCCATACGACTCTGCCACCGGAGCGATCAGCTCCATAATAACTTTTCTGTTTTCTTTGATCCCGCTCATAAGAGGTAACCTCGATACCTAAAGTGCCCTACATCGAAAAGAGCGGGACTTCCCGCTCTTTTTGTGCAAAATTCGCCGTGAGTTCTATTATATCAGGTTTTCGCATACGGTCAAGCTATGGAGACACTTAAACATCACTGCCAAATCAGATGCTGCACAAGATGAAATAACCTATTGCGATAACAATCATACCACTCGATAAAGTCGTCGATGTTATCTCCGCTTTATTATGGTGCACCATGACGGATTCGAACCGGCGGCCTTTCGCTTAGGAGGCGAATGCTCTATCCTGCTGAGCTAATGGTGCATGAAGAGGATCAACAGCCTACGACAGTATAACAAAAAAAACGGTCCCGGCAGATTGCCGGGACCGTTTGTTCGTTAAAAGATCAAAAGATCAGGTTATTAGCCTTCTCTTACTCTTCTTCAACCGGAGCTTCTTCGCCTACTTCATCCATAGAGAACACATAGTCTTTACCAGGAAGGATCGCGTTGACGATTATGCCGGCTAGCGCCGCAATGGCGAGACCGGACAATTGCACGGGCGCGTCACCGATCATGAATTTAAGGCCGCCAACGGCTTCAAATCCAAGTCCGGAAACAAGCGTGACTGCGACAATAATCAAGTTGCGCGTCTTCGTCAAGTCGACCCGATTTTCAACCATGTTGCGGACGCCAATGGCAGCAATCATCCCGTATAGGACGAACGACACACCACCGATGACAACACCAGGAATCGAGCCAATGAATCCGCCCACGATGGGGAAGAAACTTGCGATAATTGCCATGACCGCGGCAATTTGCATGACCCTTGGGTCGTAGACACGTGTCAGCACGAGAACACCTGTGTTCTCTCCGTACGTTGTGTTGGCAGGGCCACCAAAGGCTGACGCAAGGCTGGTCGCTATACCGTCACCAAGAAGTGTTCTGTGGAGACCGGGTTTGGCGATCAAGTTCTTGCCAATAGTCGCGCCGATGGCTGACACGTCGCCGACGTGCTCCATCATAGTCGCGAGTGCGATAGGCACAATCGTTATGATCGCGCTCCCGTTAAATTTCATGAACCGATCCGCCGAGAGAGGCAGAGCGACAACGCCGCCTGATGCCAATCCTGCGAAATCAACGACACCGAAGATAACCGCGACCACATAGCCGACAATGATTCCCAATAAGATGGGAATGATTTTCATCATGCCTTTGCCCCAGATATTGCAAACAACAATCGTCACAATCGCAGAGAGCGCAATCAGCCAGTTAACACCGAGCGGCAAAACACCTTTGGCCGTTTCGATTGGGCCCATGATGCTGCTGATAGCGACCGGGGCCAATATAAGACCGATGCAGACAATGATTGGACCTGTCACGACAGGTGGGAAGAAGCGCATAACGCGCTGGGGTCCGACAACCTTAATCAGACCTGCGAGAACCACATATACGAGACCGGCTACAAACACACCGCCGCAGGCGTACGGAAGCAGTTCCGGTTCTCCATTCGGGGCAATCGCCTGGTAACCTGCGATAAAGGCAAATGATGAGCCTAGGAAAGCAGGTACCTTACCTCCTGTGATTACGTGGAATAGTAGTGTACCAATACCAGCCATCAAGAGTGCCGTCGAGACATTCAATCCGGTGATTATAGGAACAAGGATGGTGGCGCCAAACATAGCAAATAAATGCTGGACACCCAACACGAGAGTTTTTGGAACTCCCAGCTCTTTGACGTCATAGATGGGCTCGACGCCCAACTTAGATTTCTCTTTAGTCATTCGTTCATCTCCTCTCATAACAAGATTTCCCAAGCGTTGCGCAGTTGCCTCCGCTTCATATCAGAGACAGCCACCGCTGACGGGTACTTATTAATTACACAAATCGTACCACAAGTAACAGTTGATTGCATTAGCAGTTTCTACAGGATCAAGCCGGTAAGACGTTTGATTTCATCTCGAACATGCCCTATATGAGGGGTAATTGTTCATTCTATTTGGTGATTTGACACAACATTTAACAAAATCAAACGCAAATCTACGTTTTTATATTGTAAAAGACAATCACCGATCATATCGAATTAACCATGGCGCCCTTGCAAAAATTAACTCCAACCCCACTCTCACCAAAAGCCGAACGATCGCAGGACCACAATAAAGATATGCAGCGTGAAAAGAGAAACAAACGAAGTAACGGCGACAATTTGAGCAGCAAGCTCACCGTCACCGCCAAGTTCAAATGCCATCGCGGGAAGCGGAGTCGCGACCGGACCGCCGAACGCGACAAGCAATGAGATTAGCGTAATATCGCGAAACCCAAAAAGAATGGCCAGAGGTACTAACAAAATCGGAACAATGAGCAGGCGGACTGTCGTGGCAATTGAGATCCATAACTTATTGGCTTTCAAACCCAGGAATGTCAGAGAAGATCCGGCAACGATCAACGACAGAGGCTTCGCGGCCTCAGAGATTTGCTCGAGAGGACGATAAAGAATATCCGGAAGTGGGACACGTGTCAGTTGGAAAAACATCGCAAAAGAAACGGCGATGACAATCGGATTCTTGAGAACACTAAGCAAAATGGAACCCACATTTGGTTTTGTCCCCTTCATCATCTCAAAAATGATGACGCTCAAAATATTGAATAGAGGAACCACTACTGCGATTAGGATACTAGCGGGACCTATTTTGTCGGCTCCAAAAAGAAGTGTTCCATAAATAATCCCCAATAAACCAAAATTAGTCCGGTAGGCGCATTGCGCGACAACAGACGCGACAGGACGCGATGGAATTTTTTTCGCGGCGACTATGACCCCGACGCCCGCCAGCACCAAGACACATACCACAGAAAATAGTATTGCTTTGAGATCGATCGCTTCGGCAAGATTCGTATTGTATACGCTGACAAATAAGGAGACCGATATAAAAACTACAAAAACAATCCTGTTAAGCGGCTGTTCGATTGATTTTGGGATGATCTTTGTTTTGCCAAGCAATGCGCCGGCAAGAATAAAAAAATAAAGTGGGAAAAGACTCTCAAGTGTCTCTAGCAAAACAGCCATGTACTGAGCCCCGAATCATTTTCAAAAACCCCCCGAAGCCGGTCAAACCGACTTTCAGGGGGTCTGGTTTACGTAAGAAAAACAATCAGCGTCCGTTCGGCGATATGCCTGGCGAGCGCTGACCAAAATTAATCCTCTTCGTCAAACGCTACGCAGCGGCAGAACGCAGACTCACCATACTGGAACTTCCAGGGGAATGTTCCGAGGATGAGGCGCTTGTTCAGCACTTTGTCAATCTCACCGCCAATATTCTCGACGTGAATGATTTCCCAAGGTTTCGGGAAAACTTCAATGTGCATGGCCTGGTATGTATCGGGCCATTTGTAGATCTCATTCAGCCCTTTGCCGTATTTCTCCTTCAAGTAAGCGTCGCAGCGCTCAGCTTCTTGAGGTTCCCAGTCGCGGATCTTCGTGTTCATCGGGTGGTCGGCGGAACCGCAATCGACCGCGATGTACTTGATCTCCATCTCTTTCATCCAGTCAGGGAAATCCATCGACGGACCGGGATGGCGTAGCATGTAGCGCCGCTCATCGGCCTCCGGTTGGTCAAATCCATACTTATGGTAGCCCGTATTGATGAAGATGATGTCACCTTTTTTTACTTCAACGCGGTCCATGATGTCCTGCGGCGTGTAGATCGACCAGTCCTCCGCGATATCAGAGATATCGACGACGACGCCAGGTCCAACTAGTTTATCCATCTCGAGCGAAGCGATATCGCGACCAGATGTGTCAAAATGCAACGGGCCGTCAAGGTGAGTTCCCACGTGATTTGAGGTTGTTATGAGCATGCCGTTCGCGCCGTTCGGCGAGAGGCGCTTGAAAAATTTGACTTGCAATGGCTCGTAAGTCGGCCACGGCGGGGTCAAATGGCTTGTGTTCTGTGTAAGGTCGTAAACCTTCATTTTGTCCCAGTTTTTAATCATGATTTCCCTCCATTTTTTTCTGATTTATTCCATTGTATTCAGAGTCCGGTTTAACGGACAAAACTGACAGTTTATTCATAGCCGTCCGTATTGGACGGCTAATATCTATTATAGCGCACTAATCAAGGAGTCCCTCGTCGTCAAGAAGCTCGACATATGCCTCTAGCGCATCCTCAAAACAATTCATCGGCGGGTAAACAACTCCGGCTCCCACCTGGCCTACGCCGGCGTCCTTGTGGGCAATGCCGGTGTTAATTACGGGTAGAATCTGCGTCTCAACGACTCGACGGATGTCGATCCCTGTCGGTGAACCGCGGAAATTCATGGGTGGCAATTTGTAGCTGTTGCTCTCCTCTAGCGTTATCTCATACATTCTCGTCGTGTAATTGACAGCATCCTGAGGTGTGCCGCCGACGAACTGAACAATAGCGGGTGCCGTTGCCATGGAAAATCCACCGATGCCGAGTGTCTCCGTTATACATGAATCGCCGATGTCGGGATTGGCGTCGGCCATGCTGTAACCGGGAAAGTAAAGCCCATCGATGATAGCCGCCGGACCGGTGAACCAGCGATCGCCCAGGCCTGCGACGCGGATGCCAAACTCAGTGCCGTTACGGCACATCGTGTAGACAACGGTCGAATGCTTAACGCCGCCAGCCGGATCCAGTGAAGCTTTCGCCGCAGGCATTGAAAGGTTAAGGAAGAAGTGATCATTCGAGTTCATAAAATCGAACACTTTGACCTGATCCTCTTTCGAAGAATTTGTCTTTAGGATGCTCGATGCGATCTCGCGGATAAATAGTGAAGTCGCCGCCTTATTTCGGTTGTGGACTTCGTCTCCCATTTGAACCGCTTGGGCGATCATATTCTTAAGGTCGATGGGACCGTGAATTTCAATCGCTTCTTTCATGATGGGATAGAGCGTTTTCTCCATCCATTTGAGGTGCGTGATGACCTGATCGCTGAATGCGCCAAAACGCAATACCGTTCCCAGTCCCTCGTTCTGTGTACAGTAAGATTTGTTGCCGTATGTTTTATTTTCCAGAATAAAGACAGGCATGGACGCCGTGACGACACCAGCCATGGGACCGACCGCCGAATGATGGTGACACGGATCAAATTCAATGTCGCCCGAGGCGGCAAGCTTCTCTGCTTCCTCCGGTGTTGAGGCAAGTCCTTCGTAAATCAACCCGCCGATAACTGCGCCGCGAAGCGGTCCCGACATTTTCTCCCATGTAATGGGAGGGCCTGCGTGCAACATCATATGTTTATGCATGCCCGGCACGACATCCTTCGCCACTCCCATCCCGATCAGTGTCGGCTGGGCGCTCTGTATGATCTCCAATACTTTCTTATTGGCTTCTTCAATGAAATCCATGATTCCCCTTCTTTCTTACATCTTGATTCTGTATATGTTCTATCTATTACAAACCATCATCCTCTAATGGGTAAGGGTTTGTCGCGACCTTGTGTTTACTTCGAGCTCTTCAACTTGCCAAGCAAAGAAGCCATCTTGCGGTTGCCCCCCGCAAAAGGTTTCCATTGGACGTGAATACTCGGAATGTCTTGTGCTTTGAGTTCTGTGTAGAAAGACTCAAGACCAATGTTAATGATTTTCAGATCTTCTTTAAAAAGTTCATTGACTGACATGATATGCTCCTTCCTATAAACCAGCTGTTTTCATGATACGGTCGACGAGGCGAACTGCCTGTGCATTCGAAGGCATCACAATCACGCCTGCTTGTTCCAAGTCTTCGATTGATTGTTTTAGGTCTTGCGGATCTTTATCGGTTCCCGTCACCGAAGCGACAGCTACGATATCTCTGCCCATGCTGGCAAGTTTTTCGCGGATTTTTATGACAGAATCCGCGACAGCCCCGGCAGGATCTTCGTGCGATCCGTAACCTAAAACGACGTCGACCAGGATGACCGCGGTCGTTTCATCGATATGTGATTCGAAAAATTCAGTGCGCGTCATCGGGTCAATCATCGGGTGTGGACGTCCACGAGTGAACTCATCCTCTCCGAGATCGAGACAAAGATGTCCCGCAAGACCTTCGAGTTTTGCCAGAGCACGATCTGGTGTCAGCGGGATATTCGAGTAGATCGGATAGTGTTCGCCCAGATACTTGATGGCCTCATCAGCCAGCGTACCGCCTGTAAAGAGGGCGCGAAGGTATTTCTGCTCCGGGGCGAGCCGCCCAGCCGCATCGTCAACTACATGCGCGATCTCTTGCTCAGAGGCGTCAAATCCATCGAAATCGACTGGCGTCTGCTTGCGAAGGAGCGCGACAGCTTTCTTTGCGGCATCTTCCAAGCTCACACACGGTACCGCGCCTGCCCGAAGAACTGATTCGGCGTTGCCGCCGATGAAGTCTATGACAACAGGTTTTGGTGAATCCGCCACAAGATCATAAATTTTCTTTTCAACAGATGGCGCGGGGGGTTTTGAAATGAGAAGGATGACGTGTGTCTCCGGGTCAGCTAATAGCGCCTCGATGCCTTGAATCATCATTAGACCACCGATTTCTTCTCGAAGATCGCGTCCTCCTGTTCCGATTACTTGAGACAGTCCCTCGCCCAGCTGATCTATTAGAACCGTGACCTCTTGCGTGCCTGTACCAGACGCGCCTACCACTCCGATTTTTCCACGCTTGACAACGTTGGCAAAACAAAGCGGAACGCCGTTAATAATCGCTGTCCCGCAGTCGGGTCCCATCATAAGCAATCCCTTGTCGACCGCCATGCGCTTGAGTTTCAACTCATCTTCAATGGACACGTTGTCCGAAAACATCATGACGTTAAGCCCCTCACGCAAAGCATTTTCCGCCTCGTCCGCGGCATATTGACCCGGCACTGAGAGCACTACGAAATTGGCTCCCGGCAAATACTCAATGGCTGAGCGCAATGTCGGCGGCTGATAATCGCCCGCGTGGGATTCCTTCTTCTTGTTAATCTGCTCATCGAACGATGCAATAAGCTCGTCCATGTTTACTCGGCTTTCATCAAACTTCGCGGCAATAAAAAGGTCATTGGGAGTAACCTTCTCAAGCTCAGGCAAAAACATTTCGAGCATCTTCACCAGATCGAGGTTCAGGTCCGTACCCATTCCAACCAGTACTTCCTCAACACCGTCGAGTTTCTTCATCTCACGCGAGATGAGCATCAGTGTGACTGAATCAAAATAGGCATTCTCACGTACAATAGTGTCAATCATTCCTCTCACTCCTTAACTAAATTTTACTTAAAATCACTTATTCCGAATCACTCCGGGATGTTCTTATATTATCGGCCGATATCTTTCGGGCGCAATACAATCCAAACAGGAAGTCTGCCCCCGAAGACGAGCCGTAAGCCAGTACACGCTCGATGAGCGAGTCAAGCGCATCAAGATCGTCTTCTACGATCGCGCGAAGCAATTCAAGATACGCTTCATTGGCCCTTCCACTCGCCGCATGGCGCAACATATGGTAGCTGACCAGCGTCGTACGATCACGGGCTATCACAGCAACACGCTCCAAATTTTCGCGCAACCCATTGTTTGCGTCATTGCCCCAAGGACTGTCATAAAACAGACTTAACAGGATTCCTGCAAGAAAATCATCACAAGAGGGAGTAAGCCCGGGACCAAAGCCGATCAGCCTCTCTGTAAGATCGAGCGCGTGCTCTGGCTTGTCGGATACGAGCACTTTTAAAAACAGCTCAAGATCACGGTAAATGAAAGTGCAATAGACGTTCCCCTTGCGGGTGGAAGGAGGCGTATCACCCTCCGGCATCCACGCGATCAGCGGTGAAATTCCGTCTGCATTGGCAAGCAATAATTTTGTTTTGATCAAGTCAAGTGCCATGATGCCTGGACTACATTTGACTTGCAATGGTTGTGTGAGAGAAACAGGGCGGACATGAGCATCCTTGAGCCAAATCGAGCCTGCTCCGCGAGGCAGGTTAAACACCAATCTGCCATCGCTTGACAGGGTGTCTCCGGCTCGCAAGCCCCACACACTGACACCGGGAACCGCCGCAACCATACCCATCGGCATGATATCGCGCCCAGACGAAGCAAACGTCACCAGTTCCTCCTCCTGTGTCAACAGGTTAACCGACGTCTCAAAGACAGAATGTACGCGGAGCTCGAGAATGGGACGCGCCAGCAAGAACTGCCGAAGATCCGACGCAATAAACAAACCGTTATAGATTTTTTCGCGTACCGTCATTGGATCAACTCCCTGATTTTCAAGGCGAGCTGGAAATTGAATGCCGTTTCAGGGTCGCGAAGATCGATCCCGTAAATATCGCGAATGCGGTTGATCCTGTAAATAATTGTATTGTAATGCGTAAACAGAACTTCCGACACTCGCTTAAGATTACCTCCCGAAGCAAAGTAAACGCGGACTGTCTCAAGCAAATCACCTCGCTGCTTGCTGTCGTACTCTTCAATTGAACTCAAAATCTCTTCTGCGTATGCCAACGCGTCGTCCCGAAGCAACGGATGTCCCAAAACACGCAGCAGGCCGAGATCGTCGAAGAACAGCACAGATGCATCTGTTTCACCACGACTTTGAAGTATTCGAACTGTCTGCTCCGCTTGCTGAAGACTTGTCGGCAAATAACGGTATGAACGAACACAAGAACCAACTCCTATGTAGGTATAGTGGAGCGCTTCTTTTTCCTCAATGCATTTCAAAACAATCTCTATGAAACGTTTGCACAAAGCGTGACGTCCTTCAAGCGGGCAATCGCTTTCAAACTGTAAAAGAAAGACGGCGCGATCGCTCTTTCTCGTCACGAGGAAATAACCCTCATAGTCTCTTTTTATAAGATTGGTCAGATTAAGCAGACTGGTGTTCAGATTTTTGATCATTCGAGAATTGTTGGGCGTCATTTGGAGATGCTGTTCATGATCCATGACAAGCACCACAATCTGGCTGGGCAGATCGGGATGAAAAAGATAATAGTCGGCACTTTCTATAGCTTTACTTTGTTCGCGCGGATCATCATTTAAGAGTTGCTCCAGAAAAGTTGTTTGATGAACATTTTCACGCTCGATAAGCGCAGTTCTGTTCAAAATGTCGAGCGCTATCAGGGAGGAAGTCGACTCAATGACAAAAAGATCCTGAGGACGCAAAGAACCATCCGTGTCCCACAAATAAATACTTCCGTAATGCATGTTGTCGAAATATATCGGGAGAGTAAACCGCCTTACTCCATTCTCCCCGATGGATACTTCCTGACTTCTATTCTTTGCCAAACGGTGATCGAGACGTGCAAAGTCTGCTGCCTCAAGGGCACGGTAATCATGCTCAATCAAACTTGCCTTATCTTGATCGGGACAGTAAAAATGAGAATCCCTAAATATGTCGTCACGGATGACGACAGGTGTTTGTGTCGCCAGATAAATCTGTTCGGCGATAGCCTGCATACCTTCATGTCTGAGCATAATTTCACGGACTGTGTGATTGAACTCGTTGATCCGGCTCAACAGACGCGTCTGCTCACCGATAATGTGGTTGAAGATTTCCTTGATCAGCTCGCCGTATGGAACGTTTTGTGGAATTCTTATAATTGGAAAGTCGAGATCGTCCGCAAGATGAATAACACTTTCAGGTACTTCACTGATATAACGTTGTGTTTTAATCCCCATCCCGCACACATTCTTCGACCGGAGTTGAGGGATCAGTCGCTCGAACGCGACGATATCATCACTAAATATATAGGCAGTTGTCAGCAGAAACTCCCCAGGTCTCACCCAATCGATAATATCAGGGACCTCCATGACATTGACCGACATAATACTGTTGTCTAGGCCTTTGCGACCCGCCAGCACTTCCGCCTCCTGCAATAATCCCACTTGCAAGATGTCACGCAACTGAATTGTAAGTTTTTTTTGGTCTGACATCTATGTTGTCCTCTTACAATCTATTTTACACAAATTCACAAACTGATTAATTAGCTGCTAGTAACAGCGATGTAATCATTGTACGTGATATCGATGTAATAATGTTACAGGAGCTTTCATCATGCTTGCAATTTTATTGCCATATTGGCAAAAACTGCATTTGTTTTGCTTTTTCCGCATGATCGAGCACTGTCACACATTAACAAACTAACAAAAGACTATTTGACAGGGAGCAGATTAGCCAAACGTCTTTATTGCGTCATTAAAGATACTTTTTTGTATATGTTTATCAATATATCGTTTGAACCGTAAACTATTTTGTAAGTGATTACAACGAATTTCGCTTACATAAGTGATAGAATTGTATTAATTATGCACAGCACCCTAATCGTGCTGTGCAGTTGAACAAAGTACCTATCTGCAAAAATAGATTGTTTTGCTGAAAAAAGGAGGTTTTTCGTGCTAAGTCAATTTGATTATGTCAAACCGCTTGTATTGGACGAAGCCCTGGATGTGTTGTCCCGCGATACGGACACGTACATTCTGGCCGGCGGTACAGATCTTCTGATTATGCTACGCCATGAGCTGATCAACGCCCGCCATATCCTAGACATCAAGGCCATCCCTGAATTGAAGGTCTTTTCGTATGTTGAAGGTAAGGGACTGGAGATCGGCGCAAACGTCGTCGTCAACAAGCTCATCGAATCCGAGGTTGTCAGGGATAATTACAAGGCGCTGCATGACGCGGCGTCCTGTCTCGCTTCCTACCAGCTTAGAAATCGGGCCACGCTCGTTGGAAACATTTGCAATGCTTCTCCCGGGGCAGATCTTCCGCCCGCGCTTTTGATCTACAATGCGACCGTAAAGATCGCGAGCAAAGATGGCGTTAGGACAGTGCCGCTCAAGGAATTTTTTACGGGAGTCAAGAAGACCCAGCTCACAAAACATGAACTCGTTGTCTCCGTATTCCTTCCCGAACCAGGTCAAGACGATGACAGTTGCTATCTGCGGCAGACGCGCCTCAAGGGACACGACCTTTCAACAGTCGGTGTGGCCTGCCGTATCGATAAAAACGGGAAAGCTTGCATCGGTATCAACGCCGTTGCCATCACTCCGCTTCGCTTGACAGCTCTGGAAGATGAACTGAACGCCAAGGGAATCACGGAGGAATCCATCCTATGGGCAGCTGACGAAATCAAAAACCACATCCGTCCCATATCTGATGTACGTTCTTCGAAAGAATACCGGTTGCACATGGCGGGCGTTCTATTCAAGCGCTGCATGATGCAATTGATGGACAAGGAGGCATAAGACATGACTAACATAGATGATAAAGACATGTGCGCCATGGAAGCGGCGCATATCAATTCAAAAAACCGGCAAGTCCTTCTGACTTGCAGAGTCAACGGACAGGTTGTGGTCGAAGAAATCGATCCCACGATGTTACTTCTCCATTTCCTTCGCGACAGGCTCAAGCTGTTCGGCGCCAAGGAAGCGTGTGGAGAGGGAGAATGCGGTGCCTGCACCGTCATCCTCAACGGCGAAGCCGTTACGTCTTGTCTTATCCTGGCCATTGAGGCCCAGGGCAGCGAGATTACTACTGTCGAAGGTTTATCCAAGAACGGTGAACTCAGCATCCTCCAACAGCAGTTCGTTTTCGAGGACGCCCTGCAGTGCGGGTTCTGCACGCCTGGTATGCTGATGTCGGCACGCGCGCTCCTTGACCGCAATCCTGATCCCACAGACGAAGAGATTATGGAAGGAATGGCGGGTAACCTCTGCCGTTGCACCGGTTATCAACAGATTTTTAATGCAGTCAAATGTGCTGCTAGATTAGAGAGAGAGGAGTTGAACCGTTCATGACTCATTCTGAATTAGATCAGTGCACATATCAGGCACATGGCAATTACGAGTCATCTTACAAACATGTCGGCCAGCCGTATGTTCGAAAAGATGCCCTTGAAAAAGTAACAGGCCAGGCACGTTATGCGTTTGACCTCGAGATGCCCGGTATGCTTTATGCCAAAACACTGCATTCGCCGCATGCCAGAGCAAAGATTGTTAGGATCGATAAGAGCAAAGCAGAGGCGCTATTAGGTGTCAAAGCCGTCGTGTGCGGAGAAGACTGCGACACGCGAGTTGGTCTGTACATGCAGGACAAGCTCGCAATCGCAACGTGCGAAACGCGCTACCAGGGAGAAGTCGTTGCGGCCGTTGCGGCCACAACAGAGGCAATCGCCGAGCGCGCCGTTTCCTTGATCGAAGTCGAGTACGAAGTACTTGAACCTGTCCGGAATCTGGACGATGCGCTAGCTGCCAAAATCCTCGTTCACGAGAACATCGCCGAAATCAAGCACGTTGAGGGTGTCTTTTTCCCGCAACCGGAATCCAACATCGCAAGCCTCAACAGAAGTCTAAAGGGTGATCCGGATGCCGGTTTCGCAGATGCAGACCTTGTCCTTGAGAACAAGTTCACACTACCTGCCGTCGCGCACGTTCCTCTTGAAACGCATGTGGCGATCGTCGCGGCCGACCCATTCACCGATCGCATCCGTATCTGGTCGTCAGCGCAGTCACCCTTTGCTTTGCGGCAATTGATGGCGTGGAGCTTTAACGTTAAGGAATCCGACATTGAGGTTCATGTCCCCTACGTCGGTGGCGCTTTCGGCGGTAAGGCCGGTATCCATCTCGAACCACTGATTGCGATACTCTCGCGCGCCAGCGGCGGCGCTCCCGTCAAGCTTCGCATGACGCGTGAACAGGAATTCAACTACCTGCCAACACGTGCCGGCATGAGAGGCAAAATAAAGACGGGTGTCAAAAAAGATGGCACGATCGTCGCATCAGATATCGTCTACGACTGGGACAGCGGTGCGTATGCGGACTACGGCGTCAACGTAGGTAAGACAGCTGTTTACGGAGGTCTAGGCCCCTACGACATCGACAACGCAGCGATCGTATCGAACACGGTTTACACGAACAAAGTGTTCAGTACCGCTTACCGCGGTTTCGGTCACCTTGAAACCTTGTGGACAGTTGAACGTCAGATGGACATTCTGTCACAGAAACTCGGCATCGATCCCTATGAATTCCGCATGAAAAATATCCTGCGTCCCGGTGCCACAACCATTTCCGGCGAGCTTGTCACTGAAAGTACAGGCAGTCCTTCCGATTGTCTCTCGGCCGTCGTTAAAGAGATTGGTTGGACGGGACGCAAAAGCGAAGAAGATCGTAAACGTGAGTGGAAAACAGGCAAAATACGGGGCAAAGGATTTGCCATGATCCAGAAAGCGCCCGCGATGCCACCCAGCACAGCGACAGCAGTTATTTTGCAAATGGCGGGTGACGGTCACATCAAGATGATGATAGGCGCGATCGATTACGGGCAAGGCGCCCTTACGGCGATGGCTCAAATAGTCGCGCAGGAACTCGATATCCCGATGGAGATGGTCGAAGTCGTCACAGAGACCAATACACAGACGAACCCATACGATTGGAACACGGTCGCCTCGAAGTATACCTTCATGGGCGGCAACGCAACGATCCAGGCATGCGGCAAAATGCTTGACCAGATGAAAGACATCGCCGGTCAGGCACTGCACTGCGCACCTGAATTCTTGACACACGGCGGTGGTTACATCTACAACGTGCATCGCCCCGACCGCAGGGTTGCGTACAAGGATATGTCGCTTGGATACGCGTACCCCGATGGCAATGGCATAGGAGGACCGCTTATTGCTCACGGCATCTGCATGGCAGACGGTCTGACCAACCTGGATCCCAAAACAGGCGCAGGAAGTCCGGCGCTTGCCTGGACGTTCGGCGCACATGCTGTCGATATCGAAGTCGATGTCGAGTCTGGCAACATTACTGTTTTGAAAGTTGCCTCGGCATTTGACATCGGTCAAGTCATCAACGAGCGAATGGTTTATGGACAGGTTGTGGGCGGCGTAATGCAGGGCATCGGCTCTGCCATCCTCGAAGGATATAAATTTAGCCCTGATAACGTCCTTATGAACCCGTCATTTACAGACAACAAGATTCCGACGATGAAGGACATGCCGGTTGAGGTCGTCCCGATCTATATCGAGAACCCACAGCTGAATGGCCCCTATGGAGCCCGAGGTGTGGCGGAGCATACGATGATTTCGATCCCGTCGGCCATCGGAAACGCGCTCTATGACGCGCTTGGAATCAATTACTACCATCTACCTCTCACACCTGAGAACGTCGCGCTCGGCATTATCAGTGGAGAAAAAGATATTTATTAAAACTTCGTGTCGTTGATCCCACAATCAAAACGGGATCAGATGTAATACTGATTACAGATCCGCTGCTGATTTTCAAAGATCAGTAGCGGATCTGCTTTTTATACGGTACCGCCAATAGTTTTTCGCATATTGACCTAGATTATTTGGCAGCATAAGGAATTCATAATATTACTTGTAAACTCGATGGTTTTGATGATATGTTTTTAAAAGGCAGTGTAGTTAAGAAAGGCTATTAGAAGCGGTCTACAGATAAGGCTCCGATGAAGGACAATATAGATGAACGAAAAGATTAAGCTCAGGTACGGTGTTGATGAAAAATTGCCCTTTTCGGATACATTCTTTTACGGACTGCAATGGTTAGCCGTCAGCCTACCCACCATTGTCGTTTTGGGCCAGATAGTCGCCAACCTCCATTTTTCTGATCCGCAAGCTCAAGTGAATTACATGCAAAAAATCTTCTTTGTCATGGCGCTCAGCATGTTGCTTCAGCTCTTTTTTGGACACCGCCTGCCGGCTGTCGTCGGGCCAGCTTCTATTCTTCTGGTTGCTATTACAGCCAGTCAGGGCGCAAGTTTAGACAGTATCTACAGCTCTATCTTAATCGGCGGCGCGCTCCTGACGTTATTCAGTGTGAGTGGTCTTTTTTCAAAATTGGAAAAACTCTTTACCCGCCAGGTAGTCGCCACCATC
>LFTF01000002.1:0-2771 GCA_001512945.1 Clostridiales bacterium DTU023
CCTCGAACCGTACTATGAATCTGTAATTGAAACACGTTCATGGTGGAGGGAAACAGGTGAAAATCCTGTGTGGTACCGCCGCTGTAAATGAGAGTTTCTCCCACGGCAACAGCCGGCCACTGAGTAATCGGGAAGGCGGGAAGAAACGGGAGATCAAGATCTCCGGCTCATGAACCAGAAGACCTGCCTGGCGTGTACGTAACGGAACAACGGTTTATTGTGCGTTATGGGATCTTAAGTGCTACACAACGGTAAAAACGGACCGCGGTTCTGCTCCAGCATGAACTGCGGTTTTTTCTTGTACTGATCTCGAAGCAGACGTGTTCCAACTCCCTTGAAAGGGGTGGGAAATGAAACAACACAGGATACGAAGCGCACGCTTCACATGGTTGATTGTCTTATCAATCTTATTATTGCTATGGCAACCGGGAGTGGAAGCTTTGGCAGGCAATCAGTCACAACAATCAAAAGTAGACTATTGGACATCCTTTAGAGCTGACAATGACAACAACGCCATCAAAGAGGCAGAGCTTATGGCAGAGCCCGCTTCAGTCAAATACTGGGGCAAAATGTTTGGCGAACTAAGCGAGTGGGGCACCAGTAGCAAGTCTGGATTTCTTGTCTTGGATGAATCGATCTATTTTGCGTGTGACAATATCTTTTATCGTCTCAACAAACAAGGTGAAGTCACGGGACAAACTATTTTGCAAGATTACATCGGCTACACTGCGAGACCCGCGTCAGGCAATGGTCTTGTTGTTGTTCCGCTCAATGGGGGCGCGCTTGAAGCGATTGACCCGGGTACGATGAAAACGGTCTGGACGTCCGACGGCCCCGGTGACTTCACGGCATCTGTTACAGACGATCAGGGACAAACGACATCTGCTACATTTACACTTCAAAATGGGAGCTCTCTCTATGTTGACAACGGCCTGTGTTATTCGCTGACTTTGGCGATGGATGAGAATTACATGTCAATTGGCGGATATGTACACGCGGTTGATATGACGACCGGCGACACCGTATGGGTGGAAGAGGATAGGGCACCGGAGAATGCCCCGGCCGGCTTTAACATGAGTGGATCTGTCGTGATCGAAAACTGGCTTCTCGTAATAGGTGAAAAAGGTGAACTGGCCGTGCGCGATGCGCTGACGGGGGAGTTGAAAAGCACTGAGAGTATGGGGTCAAAAGTGAATTCAGCGCTAGTCCGCCAGGGAAATCTGGTCTATTTCACGACGTTTGACGGTCGCCTAGTTGAATGTGAATTAGACGCGACAGCCGGAACGATTTCGAAAACAATGGAAATTGCGTTTGCTATAAAATCGGTTTCGACACCAGCGGTACATAACGGAAAAATTTATGTGGGAGGGCTGAGTGATTTTGGCAACTGGGAAACAGGTGTTCCCGCGACAGGCCTTTTCGCTGTGATCGATCTTGCGTCCAAAGAAGTAGAGAAAACATTCGAAGTTGAAGGAGGAGAGGTGCAATCCTCGCCGCTCGTTGCCGTTGGCAAAGGCGGAACACCGTTTGTATATTTCACAGCTAACAACGAAGTTGGAGGACTTTACGCGTTTGGCGGCAACAATGTAAAACGCGTATTTGAACCTTCCGCAGATGACGCGGAGCAGAATTACACATTATTCAGTCCTGTGATCGATCAGAATGGAACGGTTTATTACGCAAACGATTCTGGTTATATCTTTGCGATCGCAGAACAGGTACCTCCACCGGCTGCACCAGGTGAATCAGAAGAGCCTGATCCCGTGCCGTCGACTGAGCCGAGTGAATCAGAAGAGCCGTTACTGCCAACCGCTTCGGTTGTTGGTACAGAGGGGCAGGTGCCCCCGCCGTCAGAATCGGAAGGATCAGTCGCAAGCTGGTTGATTCCTGCGATTGTTGGTGGCGTAATCTTGATTCTCGTGGCTGTCTTCATCGTTGTGAGATCAAAGTCACGTAAAGACACAAAGTAACACAAATTAAGTAGCGTGAGAGGGATAAGCGAATAAGATGAAACGTCTGTTGTTCTTCAATTCGAGAAAAGCACTCCTCGGTGTGGTCTTGCTTGCCATGCTATTGTCCCTATTCGCGTGCACTGGCAACGCCGTTTCCCCGGCCCCCACGCCGGGGGAATCGCAGCTTATCCCAGGAAAATCAGAGCCGGTCAGCTCAGAAACTTCGTCGAAACCTTCAGCAGCGGAGCACCTGCGGGTAACAGTCGTGGTAGACTGCGCATCCGTCTTGAACAATCCGGACACCAAGCAGACGGCAAAGGATATCGTCGATACCTTGATAGCCCGAGGCTATTGCCATGAAGATGGCATCTTGTTTGAAGAAACGCTCATGCTCGAGCCTGGTGTAACAGCATTTAATGCTCTTTTGCTGACAAACCTTGCCGTCGGATACAGGACGAGCGGTTTGGGACCCTACATTCATGCCATCTCAGGTCTCGGTGAACGAGACGGTGGCAAGACGAGCGGCTGGGTGTATCTGGTGAACGACGAATCTCCGAATGCAAGTAGCGGCACTTACAAACTGTCAGATGGCGATGTTGTGCGGTGGCGTTACTCAGTCGAAAAAGATGACACTCTGAAAGATTTGCCATGACACTCAAGCGGCGTCATCCAACGGTAATCCTGCTTTATTATCTGGCTGTCTTGATTGTGACCATGTCAACGCATCACCCCATTGCGGCGGCTCTTTCCTTTATGTTTGCTCTGATGCTACGTTTTCGCGTGGTAGGTTACAGGAAAGCAAGCCGATCTATCATTTAT
>LFTF01000002.1:2797-18294 GCA_001512945.1 Clostridiales bacterium DTU023
TATAACGACATGATGGATAATGGTCGCTTCTTAGCCATACTGGGCAAGAAACTTCCTGTAATCAGCATGATGGTCTCAATGATTTTCCGGTTTATCCCCGATACGCTCGCGTATGGGCGTGAGATCAACAAGAGTCGACGGGCGCTCACCGGTGAGCCTAACCGGCGCATCCGCTTGTCCTTTGCGGTTAGCCTGATGTCAGTTCTGATGACATGGAGTATGGAGAACGCGATTGTAACGGCTGACGCGATGAAAGCCAAGGCATATGATTCAGGCAGGCGACGACCGTATGCGCGCGTCCGCTGGACAGCGGGGGATATTGCGCCTATGTTGTTGATTGCGTTGACCGTTGCAACCGTGATCGGTGGTTGGGTATCCGGCGGAGCGGCATTCGCTTATTATCCGCTTCTTGGTTTACCGGACCGTGTGTGGGCGGGAGGCGGGTTTTTCATATGGATAACCGGCTGTGTGATGCTGTTCGCGTTACCTTTTCTGCTTGACCTTGGAGTTCTGGTCGTAGATCGCGTGCGCGCCTCAAGTCATCTGGCACCGGAGGTTGATCCGTTCGTGACAGCGCTCCTTCAAGGTTCAACGGGAAGTAGGCGTGTATGAGAAAGGCTGAGGACGCAGGCGTGATATTGGCTGAACAGTTCAGTTTCACTTATCCGGGGGAACATGCCAAAGCCCTGGATGACATTTGTTTTGAGACATCCAAAGGGTCATTTCTTCTCGTGGCCGGTCCAAGCGGAAGTGGGAAGACAACGCTGTTGCGCTCTTTAAAACAAGAATTGAGACCTGTGGGAACAAGTGAAGGAATAATCCGTGTTCCGGATCAAGTCGCCTACGTGATGCAGGATCCCACCAACCAAATTGTGATGGATGTGGTCTGGCACGAACTGGCATTTGGTCTCGAAAATCTCGGATACGCTCCTGAATTTATCGAGCGGCGTATCGCTGAGACAGCGCATTTTTTTGGAATCGCAAGTTGGATTCACCGCCCGATATCGGAACTTTCGGGGGGTGAAAAACAGATTTTGAACCTCGCGTCTTCGCTGGTACTAAGCCCCGAAGTCCTGATCCTCGATGAGCCGACGGCACAGCTGGATCCGATTGCTATTCAGCATTTTCTTTCTTTGCTCCAAAGGATTCATCGTGAAGTCGGGACTACATTGATTATGTCGGAACATCGGATGACTGACGTACTTGCGATGGTTGACGACGTGCTATTCCTCGAAGAGGGCAGAGTCTCTTTCAGCGGACCACCTGAGATGTTCGCCCGTCACTTGCTAGACCAGGACTCGCCCTACAAGGTGGCTTTGCCGGCTGCGACACAAGCAGCCCGAGGAGCGGATCAAGTGCTCGGAAGGACACACGACCAACCGGCACTTGATATCCCTGAGGCAAGACGACGATTAGATCATTTCAAAAATATACCTACAACAGCACATCATGACGACATATCTGTCGAGCCCCGCGCAACAATTCTTGAGGCCAAACATCTTGTATACCGGTATCGTAACGATCTTCCAACGGTTCTGGATGACGCGTCACTTGCGGTTGATAAGGGATCGATCCACGCAATAGTCGGAGGAAATGGCAGCGGGAAGAGCACGTTGCTTTATTTGTTGAGCGGCGTTCTGACACCCACGAGAGGGCGCGTTATTCGACAGGATGATGCCCGTATCGGTTTGATGACGCAGAATGCGAAGGCACTTTTCTCCGCTGATACGCTTTTTGACGATTTGATGGAGCTTTCCGATTTGGGAGGATATGGCGAGGACGAGGTCATGGCGATCGCCGCTAAGCTCTCACTGGCCCGATTCTTTTTACGTCACCCCTATGATTTGAGCGGGGGCGAAATGCAGAAGGCGGCACTTGCGAAACTTTTACTCTTGTCACCTGATATCCTCCTGCTTGACGAACCGGTGAAGGGACTCGACGCGGTCAGCAAAAGGGAGATCGCGGGTTTATTTCGCCGCCTTCGAGAACAAGGTAAAACATTGTTTATCGCGACGCACGATCTCAATTTCAGCGCGCAGATCGCCGACACCTGTTCACTGATTTTTGACGGGCGCATTGTCGCGACAGAAGATATGAAGACGTTCTTTTGTGGCAACGCGTTTTACACGACGGACTATGTGCGAGTTACACAAGGTATCATCCCCAATATCGTAACGGTCAATGACCTGGATGAATTTTTCGCCGGAATCGGCGAAAGACAACCCGATGAAAGATAAAAGACAAGTTGTTGCCCGGATTGTGGAATGGGCAGTAATCGCGCTCGTCCCATGTGTTCTATTGTTATGTGCGCTTTTCGAAGTTGAACAGGCCGCGATCTTGACGATGTTTACAGCCATCTTCGCAAGCATTCCTTTCTTTTTGCATTTTGAACGGGCGCGACCCAAACCGCGAGACATCATGCCGATTGTCGTGATGGCAGCTCTCGCGACTACGGGTCAAATCCTGTTCGCGCCGATCCCGAGTTTTAAACCCATCGGGGCCATCGTTATCGTGACAGCGATTGCCTTCGGTCGCCAAAGCGGTTACATGACAGGTGCCATGACGGCAGTCGCTTCCAATATGTTTTTCGGCCAGGGCGCATGGACGCC
The DNA here is from genome assembly GCA_001512945.1 of Clostridiales bacterium DTU023. Classification (GTDB taxonomy): domain Bacteria; phylum Bacillota; class Clostridia; order Saccharofermentanales; family DTU023; genus UBA4923. The sequence continues at coordinate 5,407 of LFTF01000002.1, forward strand.
ATGGCAGATGTTCGGGTGGGGGCTCATCGGCTATCTTGCGGGCGCACTCAGTGAACATGGTTTCTTTGGTAGTCGTTGGACTGTCTATGTTTACGGTTTCTTGTCAGGATTGCTTTACGGGGTGATCTTGGATTCCTGGCATATTATCGGATTCGTCCAGCCTCTCACATGGCAGAATGCCCTGGCGGCATACGGCGCCGGTTTGCCCATGAACCTGACGCTTTCCGTCGCGACGGTTCTCTTTCTTGCTCCAATTCTGGGGCCATGGACAAAAAAGCTGGAGCGAATCAAACGAAAATTCGGCTTATCGGGTAGCGACGAAATTATCCAAACTCACTGACAAACATTTGTTTAAATGCTGTTTTAGGTGTGACGGTTCAATCGTTACCAAATTTACTTCAAAGTCAATACTCGTGTACACTTTTTACTAAGGCCCGCACCACGTTCCGGGAGTGCAGCATGGTCTTTGCATTCGCTTATGCGTTGCAAGCTTTTGGTATCTAACCGGACTGAAATCTCTTGTAATACATGATAGTATTATGTGGTTTGAGAATGTTCGAGCTTATTACTTGGGGAGGTAAGTTACATGAAAAAAACACCTTTATATGATCGCCATGTTGGCCTTGGGGCGCGCATGGTTGACTACGCCGGATGGAATATGCCCGTCCAGTATTCAGGGATCAGTGAGGAAGTATTGGCAGTAAGGAACGCGACAGGGATATTCGACGTTTCTCACATGGGAGAGATCCGTGTGAAAGGCGGCGGCGCCGGCGAGTTTCTCAATTGGCTCCTGACGCGCCACGTGACAGGGAAAAAACCTGATCAGATCACCTATGCAGTTTTGTGCTCCGCCGATGGCGGAACGGTCGATGATCTGCTCGTTTACACAATGGGTGACGAGGATTATATGCTCGTGGTTAACGCGGCTAACAAGGATAAGGACTTGGTCCATATTCGTGAAAGTCTCGGAGCATACAAACAAGCATATCCAGATCGCCCGGCGGTTATTGAGATTATTGATGAGTCCGATCTTTACGGACAGATTGCTGTCCAGGGACCGGATAGTCTCGACTGTATGCTTGAGCTTACTAAAGAGTTGGGCCTGTCCGCAGAACAGCGCGAACAGCTTGAGGGACTTAAGCGATTTCGCGAAATGTGGGTTCCTATCGAAGGCGAACAACGGGAAATGATTATTTCACGCACCGGCTACACGGGCGAGAACGGTTATGAGCTTTACATCCCAATCTCACGGACTGATCATTATTGGGACATCTTCATCGAAGCGGGTGTCGTTCCCTGTGGACTGGGCGCACGTGATTCGCTGAGGCTTGAAGCGGGCATGCCGCTTTACGGCCATGAAATGTCACCGGAGATTAGCCCTCTTGAGGGAGGTATGAGCTTTTTTGTCGATCTGGAGCATGATTTCCAGGGGATCGCCATGAAAGATAAGGTGACCCGCCGACAGCTCGCGCTTGTCAGTGGGACACGCGCCATTCCGCGTGAAGGATATGAAGTCTATGTCAACGGCGAAAAAGTCGGTGTCATCACGTCCGGCACATTCTCGCCATCACTAGAGAAGGGCATTGGGTTCGCGCTTGTCGATCTGGATACCCCCGAGGTCACGGAAGTTGACGTGCTTGTTCGCAAGAACATGCAGCCATTCACCGTTGTCACACCGCCTTTTGTAGGCAAATAGGAAAATATTCGCGCGCTCCCGTGGGGGTGCCCGGAATAGTAAACGATTCTTTCGCGTTCCACTGCGTTCGCGGAGGAGATAAACGGAAGCGCGGAGTAACCGCCATCAATATGCAATTAGAGGAAGGAATTTAAAAAATGGACCAGGGATTAAAATTTTCGAAAACTCACGAATGGGTAAAAGTTGAAGGCAATATCGCGACTATCGGATTGACCGATTTCGCGCAGCATGAGCTGGGCGATATCGTATACGCCGAGCCTGAGCCGGAAGGCACAGTCGTTGAAATCGAAGGTATCATCGGCACAGTCGAATCCGTGAAAGCGGCGTCAGATCTTTATTCTCCCGTTAGCGGAGAGATTGTCGAAGCAAACCACGATATAGAAGACGAGCCCGAGATGATCAATAAGAAACCGTTGGAATTTTGGTTTGTAAAGATCGAAATGGCCGACCCGTCAGAGCTTGACGCTTTGCTCGACAAAGACGCTTACGACGCATTCTGCAAGGAGGAACAGGCATGATCGGTTACCTCCCGATGGACCGTAAAGAACGCCGAGAAATGCTGGCGTCGGTGGGAGTCGATCTCGACCAGTTATTCTCTATGATCCCCGAATGCGACTGCATCCAGGCTGATGAATTTCAGGCGCTTGGTGAAGAGGGGATGAGCGAGATGGACGTCGTTGACCGCGTTAAAGCGTTGGCGGCGAAAAATATGAACAGCGAGTGCTACGACAGTTATCTTGGCGCAGGCTACTATGACCATTACCAGCCCGCTGCTGTTCACCATCTGATTAACCGGGCGGAGTTTCTTACCTCCTACACACCCTACCAGGCAGAAATCTCGCAAGGGACACTGCAGGCTGTTTTTGAATGGCAGAGCTATATCACGCGCCTCACAGGGCTCCCTGTTTCGAACGCATCACTTTACGACGCGGCGTCCGGCGCGGCGGAAGCCATGCTCCTTGCATGCCGTGACAAACGCCGCTACAAAGTTTTTGTCTCGGAAGGCGTACATCCTGATACAATCGAAACGATTCACACGTATTGCCATGCCGGCGATATTGAGGTAGTCATGGGCGCGCTCGACGAAAACGGACAGACGACTGTTTTCCCAGAACAAGGAAAAGAATTCGCCTGCTACCTCGTTCAAAGTCCGAACTTCTTCGGTGTCGTTGAAGATCTTGATCTGGTTACAGAGAAAGCGCACGAAGCAAACGCGCTTGCCGCGGTCTCACAGGACCCGGTGAGCCTCGCGGTGTTGAAGCGCCCCGGTGACAGCGGCATGGATATCGCTGTTGGCGAAGCCCAATCTTTTGGGATTCCAACCTCGTATGGCGGTCCCGGTGCCGGCTACATGGCCGTGACTGAGCGCCTGATGCGCAAGATGCCTGGCCGGATCTGCGGCGCTACGATTGACCGCAACGGGAGGACGAGCTATGTGCTCACGCTGCAGGCAAGAGAACAGCACATTCGCAGAGATCGCGCCACGTCAAATATTTGCACCAGCCAGGCGCTGATAGCTACTGCCGCCACGATCTGGCTTGCTCTGCAAGGAAGTGCGGGTTTGCTCGACGTTGCTGAACAGTCAGCCGCAAAAGCGATTTATCTTGAAAAGAAGCTCACTGAGAGTGGATATTTCAAGCTTGTTTACGACGCGCCCTATTTCCGTGAATTTTTAATTGAAGCGAAAGAAGGCATCGACCTTCGGGAGATCAACGCCGCATTGCTTGAAGAAGGTATTATTGGCGGCCTGGTGGTGCCCGGAAACAGAATGCTGATCGCCGTGACAGAGAAGAAGACCAAAGAACAGCTCGACTGCTTCGCGGACACCATGCTTCGCCTCTGTGATGAACGGGGAGGGAAATAGTCATGTATAAAGACACACCAATTATTTTTGAACTGGCCACAAAAAGTAAAGCCAGCCGCTATATTCGCCCGCTGGATGTTCCAAAGCCTGATTTTTCCAGCTGGTTTGGTAAAGCGTATCGCGCCGAAGAACCAAATATCCCAGATGTGGACGAGATTTCGGTGGTACGCCATTACACTAACTTGTCGAACAAAAACTACCATGTCGAGATTGGTACTTATCCGCTGGGCTCTTGCACGATGAAGTACAACCCCAAAGTCAATGAAGATCTGGCCGCGCTCTCAGGTTTTGCCGCAACACATCCGCTTCAGCCTGATCAAACAGTTCAGGGCAATCTCGAATTGCTCTATCACCTTGAGCAGCTGTTGAACGATGTTACCGGCATGGACGCCTATACATTCCAGCCAGCCGCGGGCGCGCAAGGCGAACTTGCAGGCGTGCTCCTAATCAAGGCTTACCACGAAGATCATGGCAATACAAAACGGAATGTCATGATTATTCCGGACGCCGCGCACGGTACAAACCCCGCAACGGCTGCGATGGTAGGCTACAAAGTCCGAGAGGTCAAATCGAACTCAAAAGGTATGGTCGATCTCGCGGAGCTTGAAAAAGCGCTGGGTGATGACGTCGCAGGTTTGATGCTCACCAATCCCAACACGCTGGGTATCTATGAGGAGAACATCGAAAAGATTACGAAGATGGTTCACGACGCCGGTGGTCTATGCTACTACGACGGTGCCAACATCAACGCAATCCTGATGCATGCTCGCCCAGGCGATATGGGCTTTGACTGCGTTCACATGAACGTGCACAAGAGCTTCTCGACGCCGCATGGCGGCGGAGGACCGGGTGCCGGTCCGGTCGGATGCAAAGCCATCCTTGAACCGTATCTGCCAAGACCCGTCGTTCGCAAGAAGGAAGAGAGTTATTATCTCGATTACGACCGTCCGAAGACCTACGGCAAGGTTCGCTCCTTCGTTGGATCGTTCGGCGTTCTCGTCAAGACGTACGCCTACATTTTGAGGAACGGCGCGGAAGGACTGCATCAGGCTGCCGAGGGCGCAGTCGCCAACTCAACCTATCTTCGTGAGCGGTTGAAGCATGCCTACAGGGTTCCTTACGATACACCGTCGATGCATGAATTTGTCATGACGGCTGAATGGCAGAAAGAAAAATACGACTGCAATACGATCGATATCGTGAAGCGGCTGATCGACTTCGGGTTCCATCCGCCGACCATCTATTTCCCGCTCATCGTCCCAGAAGCTATGATGCTCGAACCGACGGAGACGGAAACGTGGCGTGACCTTGATCAACTGGCGAACGCGTTTTTGAAAATTGCCAAAGAGGCGGAAACGAATCCCGAACTCTTAAAGAACGCGCCGCATGATACACCGATCTCTCGTCCCGACGAAACACGCGCTGCGCGCGAACCAATTCTCGCGGGCTAGGGTTCAGTAATAATTGAATTAAAGGAAAGCGGAGGCAACGCCTTCGCTTTCATACGAAAGGAAACAAATAATATGGCTATAAAAGTTGCTATCAATGGATTCGGCCGCATCGGACGTCTCGTTTTCCGAGGCATTGTCGAGCGTGGTCTGCTTGAAAATGAGGTCGAGCTCGTTGCCATCGTGGCAAGAAACACGAAAGCTGATTACTTTGTCTATCAGTTGAGCTATGATTCTTCTCAGCATCGCTGGGAGCATGATCTGAAGACAGAAAAATCCGATCCCTCACAGGAAGAAAATAATATCATCGTCATCGATGGCAAGCACAAAGTAAAGTGCGTGCTCGCAGGCAAAGATCCCACCGACCTTCCCTGGGAAGAACTCGGTGTTGATTATGTTGTCGACTGCTCCGGAATATTTAACGACTATGACAAGGCAATCGGACACGTCAAGGTTGGCGCCAAAAAGGTGCTTCTGTCTGCTCCGGGCAAGGGCCCTGTCAAGACAATTGTCATGGGTGTCAACGAAGGTGAGTACGATCCCAAGGAGCACGCTGTTGTCTCCAACGCGTCGTGCACCACTAACTGTCTGGCGCCTATCGTGCATGTTCTCCTCAAAGAAGGCCTCGGAATCGAAAAAGGCCTCATGACAACGATACATGCCTACACTTCGTCACAAAAAATGGTAGACAGCACATCACTTAAGAACTGGCGCCTTGGGCGTTCAGCTGCTGTGAATATCATCCCGACGACGACAGGTGCCGCAAAAGCTGTCGGCGAAGTATTGCCACAACTAAAAGGTATTATGACAGGCATGGCATTTCGCGTCCCGACCCCGACAGGATCAGTGGTCGATTTGACCGTTCTGCTGAAAGAGGATACCTCAATCGAAGAGATCGACGCCATGATGAAGAAAGCGTCTGAAACTTATCTTAAAGGCATCCTGAAATATACGAAGGATCAGATCGTCTCGACGGACGTGATTCATGAATCACACTCGTCGGTGTACGATTCATCGGCAACGCTCCAGAACAATCTCAAAGGCGAGAAACGTTTCTTCAAACTCGTTTCATGGTACGATAATGAGTGGGGATACTCTGAACGCACCATCGACCTTCTGCTGTACATGGCGAAGGAAGACAAAAAAGCTGGTGTATAAACGTTCGACGCAACCTAACGTCTGATGAATGCCCCTGCCGCACAATGGTGGGGGCATTTTTTTGATTGTGGATCGCATCGAGGTGATGTTACCGAACCTGAAACGTGTTTCCAAAAGCGTCTGTGTTTACAAAAAACAACGTGGTCTCTACAATGAGTGGGTGGAAGAGAGGTATTACCTATATATATCCTTTTTAGAAAAATGAATCGCTATGCCTGACAGTTTTGCGCAAAAATTCCTGAAAACACTTTGGGAGCATCTTAGACCGGGAGGTCGCGACATTGGTGAGACAATCCGTTCCTCGATCAATTTTGCGCCCCGTTTTTACATTCGTATCGGAAATCTGTCCATCCCGGTAACAAGCTCGATGATTTCACTTGTCTTAAGCGTAGTGATCCTGACGGTTCTTGGATTATGGCTCAGACGGGGATTGAAAAAATATAATATCACTGGCAAGCAAGCGCTTGTTGAGAAACTCTATCTCGGTGTGATCGGCCTCAGTGAAGGGGCAGGGATGAACAGGAAGCAGGCGGAGATCGCGCTGCCCTGGACGCTGACGATGGGTCTTTACATCTTTATGAGCAATGCAATCGCGGTCGCGGAATTCCCGGCTGCTGCCATGAATCCTGCTATGCCGTTAGCGCTTGCGATCTTTAGTGTGGTCTTTATCATCGCGATGGGAATCCATCTTGTTGGGTTCAAAGGGTTTGGTTACTCCCTGATTGACCCGATTCCGATGCTTTTACCTTTCAATATACTCGACTACCTAATCAAGCCCGTGTCGCTCACACTGCGTCTTTTCGGAAACGTTTTCGGTGCCTATATCCTTCTGGGATTTATCAAGACGGTTATCCCGTTGATTCTTCCCTCGATCCTGGGGTTGTGGTTCGATGTCGCGGATGGTTTGATCCAAGGGTTGATCTTCATGTATCTCACGACCACTTATCTTGGTGAAGTCGTTGAAAAATCAGAACATACAGCGGAGCGCCTCGCTCAAAAAAATCAGAAAATTAAACACAAGAAAGCACAGGTGTAAACATGGACAAAGCATTAATCGCATTTGCGGCGGCAATCGCCATCAGTATTGTGGGAGCAATATCAGCGATCGGAATCAGCCGGGTGGCAAGCAAGGCATTTGAGTCGATGGCCAAGCAGCCCGAGGTTGCAAGTAATATTCAGACGTCGCTCATCGCTGCCATCGTCTTTATTGAAACATGCGCGATCTATGCGCTTGTCATCGCACTACTTCTGATCTTTGTCTTTTAAAGAAAGGGTGGCAACATGATTTGTGTGATCGCTGAAAAGGCGGTTGATTTCACTTCGCCCGAAGTTCTTGCGGGATACTTGGCCACGGCGATCGTTGCGGTGACCGGTCTTCTTCTGACTATTTTCATTCTTAAAAAAATCTTGTTCAAGCCTTTGCAAAAAATAATGACTGACCGTCAACGTGAAATCGACGAAACGGTGGAACGGCAAACTGAACAGGCTGCAAAGCTGCACGAACGAGAAGAGGCGATCGAAGAATACGAACGCCGACAACAAGAAGCGTTCGAAGAACGGCGCAACCTCGAAGACAAGGAAGTCAAGGCAAAAGAAGAAAAAATTCTGTCAGATGCCAAGGCAAGTGCCGAAGAATTGCTTGCAGAAGCGGATCGTCAAATTACTTTCAAGCGTCTTCATGAAGAAGAACGCCTTTACAGACAGGCAGTCGATCTTGCCGTTGCGGCGATGAGCAGTTTGCATGAGCGTGACGTGACGCCCGATCAAACAGATGCGATTGAACGTTCGATACGCGAAGGCGGACCGTCTTTGAAAGAGGACAGTCTTGAAGCCTGAAGTTGCAAAGCGCGAAACGTGGCGTCTGATCCGGGATGACCTCCTTCATAAGCGCGGGGTTAGACCGTGGGATGCTTACCGAGACTTACTGCCAAAAGAAAGCGGCACTGTTTTATCGATAGCTGACGGCATTGCCGTTGTTTCTGGATTGCCCAGCTGTATGTTCGGTGAGGTCGTTCGTTTTTCCGGCGGGCAGTACGGTATTGCGATGAATCTTGAACGAGATTCGGTGGGTGTGGTTCTGGTCAGTGGCGACCGTTTGAAGTCGGGAGATGACTGTTTTACGATGGGCGCGACTGTGCGCGTTCCAACGGGAGACGCAGTGGTCGGGCGTGTCCTGTCACCGCTTGGACAACCGCTTGACGGAGGCCCTGATTTCCCTGATTCCACGCCGATTCGTCCCATCGAATCTCCGGCACCTGCCATCCTTGCGAGGCAGCCGGTTCGCATTTCACTTGAAACCGGAATTACGGCAATTGATGCCATGGTACCGATTGGACGTGGTCAGCGCGAGCTCATTATCGGCGACCGCCAGACGGGCAAAACAACGATCGCCATTGATGCGATCATTAACCAAAAAGGCAAAGGTGTCTATTGTTTCTACGTAGCCATCGGTCAAAAAATGTCGACGATCGCTCAACTGCATGAGTTGTTTGAGCGCACAGGAGCACTCGAATATACAACGATTGTGGCCGCGTCAGCGTCCGATACGGCAGGCGTGCAGTATCTCGCGCCGTATGCGGGATGCGCGATGGCCGAAGCATTCATGTACGAGGGCAAACACTGCCTCGTCGTATACGATGACTTGACCAAGCACGCCCAGGCTTATCGGGCTATCTCACTGCTCCTTAGAAGGCCGCCGGGGCGTGAAGCATTCCCCGGGGACGTATTCTATCTGCACTCGCGTCTTTTGGAGCGCGCTGCGCAGATGAGTGATGAACACGGCGGCGGTTCGATGACGGCGCTTCCAATTGTTGAAACACAAGCCGGCGATATCTCGGCTTATGTTCCAACCAATATCATTTCTATCACGGATGGTCAGATTTACCTTGACACCGATATTTTTATCGCGGGGCAAAGACCTGCAGTCAATGTCGGACTTTCTGTATCCCGCGTAGGCGGCGATGCGCAATCACCCGCGATGCGCGAGGTAGCAGGTCCGCTCAGGATTGCCCTGGCGCAATATCGTGAAAAAAAGGCGTTCTCACAGTTTGCTACTGATCTTGACGATGTGACGCAGAGACAATTGGGCAAAGGCGACCGCTTGATGTTGCTTTTGAGTCAGAATCCGGAACAGATGCGAACACTTGCCAAATCTCTCGCGTTGCTCGAGCTCGGCACAGGGGATGTGTTCCGAGATATCGCTTCAGCCGATTTGCCACGCCTGGCTAAATTTTTCATTGACGCGATTCCGGACATGGACCCGGAGCTTGTCGCAACTCTTGAGACAGGTAAACGCATCTCACAACAAACACGTGAACGCATCAAGACGCGTTGGCGAGAATTTCTCGATACTCTCGGCACTCGGTAAGGCGGGGACAAGGCGATGCCAACTGCGGTAGAACTCACAAAACGGATGGATTCCGTTGAAATGATCAGCAAGATGACACGTGCCATGCAACTGATCAGCAGTGTCAAGATGCGCAAGTCGAAACGTCTGCTTGCGGAAGCGCTGCCTTATTCTGTCCACTGCATTAGGACGATGGAACGTGTTCTTGTGTTGTCTCCAAACCTGGAATCACCTTACATACGCTTGCGAAAAAAGGAAAAGGGTGATCCCTGGAGACTCGATGTCTATGTGCTGACGGCAGATCAGGGATTTGACGGAACGTACAATGCAGAGGTCATTGCGGCCACCAGACGGTTTCTGAAAACGCGCATACAAGAAATTGAGGAGATGGGGTATATTCCCGTTATCACTCTCTATTTGGCCGGTTGCAGAGGGCGCGAGGAATTGGCGAGTGACGGATACCGTGTTGACGAGGAATTTAAGTATTCCTTTCAAGAACCCAATTACGCGCAAGCGGAAGAGCTTGCGGAGCAGATTTTCTTGGATTATCAGGGTCGTGATACAGACGAAGCCCATCTGATCTACTCGATGATGAGGACACCTGTCACGAGCGCTCCGTTATACATCAGACTTCTGCCGGCCGATCTACAAGGCCTTCGCAGAGTGATTGAAATTGCAGTCGACGATCCGGAGGTAAGGGTCGCACTGCCACCCGGGTTTCCCGGCGAACCTCCTCTGATTCCGTTCGATTATCCCGGTGATATCGATACCCTGATGGACTATCTGTTCAGTACGTATCTCAGCGGCGTGGTATATGGCGCGCTTGTTGAAGCATACGCAGGTGAGCAGACAGCGCGCATGACCTCGATGGATAATGCCTCGAGGAATAGCTCCGACTTAATGAAGCGGCTGCGCCATCAACGAAATAGACTCAGACAGAATGCGATCACCGGCGAGCTATCCGAAATGACGGCAAGTGTCGAGGCGATGCGCTATTTTGATGCAGACACGTATAAAAAGAGTTAGAGAGAGAAGGCAATAAATGGCGGTTACAGGACGCATATCACAAGTGTTGGGCCCAGTTGTCGTGCTTACGTTTGACGGCCAATCACCTGAGATTGGCGATTTTGTGGAGATCCACACGGAGGACGGTCAAGGCACGATCATTGGCGCCGAAGTGATGCAGGATTTAGGCGGTGGAAATGTCCGCGTGCTCACGTTTGGCGCGACGGAAGGTTTGTCGCGTGGCCTTCGGGCGGTCGCCCCGGGGGGCGGTATCAAAGTCCCCGTAGGCGAAGCATGTCTGGGGCGTCTTTTCAATGTCCTTGGCGAGCCACTCGACGAAAAAGGCCCTGTCGCAGCTGATGAATACTGGCCGATCCACCGTGATCCGCCCGGCTTTCTTGATCAACAATCTAGCGAAACCATACTTGAGACGGGCATCAAAGTGATCGACTTGCTTGTTCCTTATGTTCGGGGCGGAAAAGTTGGGTTGTTTGGCGGCGCAGGTGTAGGCAAGACAGTTCTGATTCTTGAATTAATTCGAAATATAGCAACAGAGCACGAAGGCTATTCAGTATTTACGGGCGTTGGCGAACGCTCACGTGAAGGCAACGATCTTTGGAATGAGATGCGTAAGTCGGGTGTTCTCGACAAAACGGTGCTTGTCTTCGGTCAGATGAATGAGACGGCCGGAACGAGGATGCGTGTTCCCCTGACCGGTCTCACAATGGCTGAATATTTCCGTGATAAAAAACACAAAGATGTGCTCCTCTTCATCGACAATATCTTCCGCTATATTCAGGCAGGATCGGAGGTATCCGCTCTTTTAGGCCGTATACCGAGCGCTGTCGGCTACCAGCCGACCCTTGCTCAGGATGTAGGACTTGTTGAAGAACGTATCGCAAGTACAAAAGACGGCTCCATTACCTCAATACAGGCTGTTTATGTGCCGGCCGATGACCTTACCGACCCTGCACCCGCCACGACATTTTCTCACCTTGACGGTATCACCGTTTTGTCGCGAGATATTGTAGAGCTTGGCATCTATCCGGCCGTTGATCCGCTCGCGTCATCGTCACGTGTGTTGAGCCCTCAAACAGTGGGCGGTCGCCATTACAGTATTGCGCGACGGGTGGAGCAGATCTTACAGCGCTACAAAGAGTTGCAGGATATTATCGCCATCCTCGGACTTGATGAACTCGATCCCGAAGATCGGGCGATCGTGGCGAGAGCGCGCAAGCTCCAACGATTCTTCTCCCAACCGTTCCATGTGACGGAGGAGATGACGGGCTATGCAGGTCGCTACGTGAGAATTGAAGACACACTAAACAGCTTTGAAGCTTTGCTCGGTGGTGAACTCGATGATATACCTGAACAAGCGTTCTTCATGAAAGGCGGAGTCGATGATGTTTACGCCGCCAAGGATGAGGTGGGATAAACAACCGTGAGCAAGATGATGTTGACCTTGCTTACTCCGACCCGGACGCTTCACTTCGAAGACGGGGATCTTGTGGTGCTTATGACCAAGCAAGGATCAGAGGGTTTTATGTACAACCATATTCCCACGCTTATAGAAGTAGTTCCTGGACCGATCCGTTACCGTATCCCCTCGGACCAAGAAGGCGGGGAGACGTGGCGCATATTTTTCGTTTCGGTGGGCTACGCGGAAGTTCAAGCCAACCAAGTGACCGTGGTCGTTAGCGCGGCCGAAACGCCAGAAGAATTCGAGCCTGATCGCGCTGAAAGGGCGCTTGAACGTGCGGAGAAACGTCTGTCGAATCCTGACGCCACTGAACTTGAGCGCACGCACGCGAAAAGAGCGATTCGCCGCGCACAGGCGCGCATTGCCTTTTACCTAAAATATGTTAAGGGGAATGATAGTCACTAACCGGTCTATTTGTTACCCCCCTGTGTTTCAATATCAGCAGGTTTACAGGACAATGTTTCGCTCCCTATAATGACAGCCTGGAAATAATCAATACGGCCGTCATTTTCATTTTAGGATTAACACGATTAATCATCTATCAAAAGAAAAACAAACACGAGATGGCTCTCATTTGAACAATCCGATAATCGCAAGTACAGTCCCCATAATTCCTTCTCCGCCAAGGAGGCCGGCGGCGCCCATTTGGATGGACTGGCGGCCGCTTTCAGCTAGGCGTTTCTCCGATACCCATTGGATCAGACCTCCGAGGAAAATCGGGAGAGCCATGCCATAGCCCGTCAGCATCATGCCGATGCCGATGACCATGGCGGGGATTTTGAGCAGTGTTAAAAGACACCCGACCACTGCGGCAATCGCAAAGACCACAGGGTCGCCTAGACCACTCACCATGGCAGTAACACTGTGTGCCTGGGCGGCCGGAAGACCCGC
>LFTF01000002.1:18410-27045 GCA_001512945.1 Clostridiales bacterium DTU023
GAGGGGTTTGTTTTTAGAATCGCACCCGACTTGTAATCATTCATCATGTCGCCCGCATAGCCGCAGGCAACCGCGACGATAGCCGCGATATAAAAGGCGTGTTCAGCGCTTACATGCAAAACAGCTCGGATTGCCAGGAGCACAATGATTCCGAAGATCTCCATCGGATTGATGCCTGTCTGTCCTGTGATGATCGATGACATCATGGCTGCAAAAAAGACGCCCACCATGACAAGAAGCGCGGGGATTACGTTTAATCCCGCAAGTATGGTAAACACAAACGCGACAGCCACGAGGATAAGCATAAAAAAGCCGATACCCTTCGGCGCAACAAAGCGCGACGCCTGATTAGTATCGCGAGACCGCTTGGATTTCTTGGTGCGCTTCTTGTACGAGCCTAAAACAAAATGAATTAAGGTGCCGGTGCCTGCGCCGACCATGAGCGCCACGGCGATTGTCAGATTCCAGTTTGCGAGTGTTTCTTCCATACCCGACCATCCGCGTGTGGTTGCCGCGCGAAGAAGGACGAAGCGGCCTAACGTCGTAATGGCAGCTCCCAAAAGCCAGTATGCAGTCGATGAAAACCCGATCAGTGAACCGATGCCGATGGCCATAGGGGAGATTGAAAATGTCAACGGAATGCCGGCAATCGCAAAAACAGCAAGAGAAGGGAAGAGAAGAAACTGGTCACGTAGCAAAGTAATAACGACTGCGACCGCCAGTGACCCGAACAGGATGAGTGCTCCTTTTCCTCCCGAAGCACCGGCCTTGAGCGTTGAGGCGGCCGCCTTGCCAATAGGATAGGGAAGTTCCATCTGCTCGATATTGCGTTTGCGGAAAAGCCAGCACAGCGTTGTGCCGAGAAGAACGCCCGCGAGAGCGAGGAGTAAAACAATGGGGAATCGGCTTCGTATAAAGTCACCGGCCGAAGTCGAAGATGAACTGCCGGCTTCCCAGATCCCCGAGATAAAAAGTCCTGGTAGCGTAAACACAAGCCCGCCGGCGACCATGGCGCCGGCTGACATACCGGTTGCCGCGACGTTGATTTCGTTGACATCCCGTTGCCCGAATAATCTCATGATGGCGAATGACAATACCGCGACAAAGATTGTTGGCCAGGGAAGTGCGCTTGCGCGAAGCGCGACGTACGTTGAGGATGCCGTGATCAGAATGGATCCCAAGATTGCAAGTATGACTGCCCGCCACGTCAAATGTGTAATACCCTTATTCAAACCAACTACCTCCCAATCGACGTTTTGTTACCGTCATTGTCTCATAGATCGAGCGAATCCTGTATAATGAAAAAAACACGTCTCCCATGCTTTTTATAGCACGGGTAGAACGAAAGGAGCACATTATGAAGGTCGATATTCTTGGTCTGGATATGCGTGTCAACGATACATTAAAAGCAGCTATTGAACAGAAAATGTCGAAGTTCGATCGCTTTTTTGATGAAAGCGCCAGAGGGGAAGTCAAGCTACAACCGGAGGGCGACGGAGTAAGGGCAGAAGTGACCTTCAAGATTCAGGCACACTATTTCCGCGCTGAATCTGCCGCTCCCGACGCTATGACTGCCGTCGAGCAAGCCATCAATAATATGGAAAGACAGATCCGCAAGAACAAATCGCGTATGAAAAAACGCATCAAAGATTATTCATATATGGAAGCCTACTTCGACCAAGTGGAAGCGCTAGCTGACGAGCCTCATGAATCCGAAGAATTTAAGATTATCCGCAGAAAGTCATTCGATATTGAAGAAATGACACCTGACGAAGCAATCTTGCAAATGGAACTATTGGGCCACTCTTTCTTACTCTTTCTGTCTCGTGTAACCGGAAACGTATGTGTTGTCTACAGGCGACACGACGGCGACTACGGACTGTTGGAGCCGGAGTATTAATTTGGCACAAAAAAATACGGATAAAAAAACACAATTGAGCGGGAATTTACCTCTGACGGCAAGTGACGATGTGTTGCTCCGACAGCTCAATCCAGAACAAAAGCGGGCCGTTCTCACGACGGAGGGCCCGCTTTTAATCCTAGCCGGAGCCGGATCTGGCAAGACACGCGTCATTACAAGTCGGGTCGCCTGGCTTGTCCGGCATGCGGGCATTCACCCGGGACGTATTCTCGCGATTACCTTTACAAACAAAGCCGCCAATGAGATGAAAGAGCGTGTTCAGGATCTGATCGGCCTTGAAAGCCAGGGCAGCTGGATCGGAACGTTCCACTCCATGATGCTCCGAATCCTGAGACGGCATGCGGATCTTCTGGGATACCGGTCGTCGTTCACAATTTTTGACACCTATGATCAAAAGCGTGTGATGGCAGAGGTATTAAAACAGCTTGGGGTCGGTGAGCGATCACTGACACCGGCGGAGGCTCTGAGACGGATCAGCCACTTTAAGAACAATGACATGTCGCCTGACGATGTTGATTCGGCGGCTGGGGACGGTTTATACCGTAAGCAATGGGCGGGAATATTTCAGGCTTACCAAAAATCATTGTTCGACAAAAATGCGATGGATTTTGATGATATTCTCACCCAGACGCTTCGGCTCTTCCGTGAAAACCCTCGTGTTCTGGACCACTACCAGGAACGTTTTCGGTATATTCTGGTCGACGAATATCAGGATACCAACTCGGTTCAATACGAACTTGTACATCTTTTATCAGCCAAACATAAAAATCTCTGTGTAGTCGGCGACGATGACCAGTCGATCTATGGGTTTCGCGGCGCCACAATCCGTAATATTCTTGATTTCGAGGAGGATTTCCGCGCGTGTACTGTCATCCGTTTAGAACAGAATTACCGCTCGACAAAGACTATTCTCGCGGCCGCTAATCACGTTATCGTGGACAACCAGAGTCGGAAACGCAAGACACTGTGGACTGCGCACGAAGAAGGCGTACCGATACGGGTTTACCGGGCAGCCGATCACATCGAGGAAGCGCGGTTCGTCGCGCGCGAGATTCAGCGCCGTTTTCAAGCCGCGGAACAAGGCAAGCTTGAGCGGCCTGAGATCGCCGTGCTATACAGAATGAACGCGCTTTCGCGTAACCTCGAATTTGCGCTGCGTGAACTAGGTCTCGACTATCGTATTTTCGGAGGCACACGTTTCTACGACCGAAGCGAGATCAAAGATGTAACGGCGTATCTCGTTTTAATTCAATCACCGGAAAACGAACTCGCATTTCGGCGTGTCATCAATCAACCGCGCCGCGGTATTGGTAGCGTCACGCTGGAGCGACTGTCAGAATTTGCTCACGATGAAGGCCTTACTCTGTTTGAAGCAGCGAGGCAATCAGACCGGGTGCCGGAACTGTCCCGCGCCAGTGGGCGACTTCAGGTTTTTGTAAAAATGATTGACTTGCTTCGCGCAGAACTTGCAAAAGATGAGTTGAGTTTTGCCGAATTTATAAAAATGGTAGAAGAAGACTCCGGGCTGATCGCTTACTATCAAGAGCTCAAGGCGAGAGGTGACGCGGAAGCGGAATCTCGAATCGAGAACCTGATTGAACTGATCTCAGACGCGATCGATTTTGAATCACGATTGGATGTCGAGTCCATGGACGATATTTGGGAACTGTCTCCTGAAGGAGACGGTATAGCCGATCATTTGTCGGATCGCTCATTAGGCGGTCTTTTGCGTCTGTTTCTAGAACGCGCGGCATTATATAGTGACCAGGATAAAGATCCTGAAACACCTTCTGTGAGCCTGATGACGATTCATAACGCGAAGGGCCTCGAGTTCGATACCGTTTTTGTGGTGGGCGCAGAAGAGGACATCTTTCCGAGCATTCGGGCCCAAGAGGAAGCTGACGGCATAGAAGAAGAAAGGCGACTCGCATATGTCGCCATGACCCGCGCTAAAAAGGAACTTCTCATCACGGCTGCCGTATCACGGCTGCTTTTCGGGCGCACACAGTACAATGCGCTGTCGCGTTTTGTCGATTCGATTCCTGATGATTTGACCGAAAAAAGTGGTCATTTCGGTTTTGGCATGCAACGAGACGTAGAAGAAGACGACGGACAAGATCGTTTTGCGTGGCGTTATTGGGGTGGGCTCTCCCTTGGCAAACGCGCGGCAGATGAAGTGTCAAAGGAGCCGTCTTATAAGGCGGTGACACCTAAGCGCCACACGGCCGCACCCAAGAAAAAATCGGGCACACTCAATGTTGAATCACTTGAAATAGGTGATAGTGTTCGTCACGTTTCGTTCGGTCCGGGAACGATTGAACGCATAACTAAAACGGGCGATGATGCTATCTTGACAATTGACTTCAACGGGATGACAAAGCGCTTTATGGCGAGCCAGTCTGCATTGTCACATGACGGATAACTGTCGTAACAAACCTTGGGAAGCATGAAATTGACTGAAGAGGAGTGGGTAGCGATGAGTGAAGACACAATCAAACAACACGATCAATCAGTTCGTGAGCGTAAAGAACGGTCAGAGCTTGAATTGTTGTCACCTTTTGCCGCCCATGCGGTAAAAAGTCGCGGCAGGCTAAAACCCGATGAACCATGTGCGGTCAGAACAGCCTATGAGCGCGATACGGGGCGCATTCTTTATTCTATGCCTTTCCGGCGACTGCGCCACAAGACTCAGGTTTTTTTTAACCCTCAAAATGATCACGTCTGTACGCGAATGGAACATGTCCTTTATGTGAGTTACCTCGCGGAAACGATCGGAGGAGCGCTTGGGCTCAATCTAGATCTCATTCGCGCCATCGCACTTGGTCACGACGTCGGTCACACACCCTACGGACACGCAGGCGAAGCAGCGCTTAACAATCTTCTTCGCAGCGTTGACGAAACACTCGTATTCAGCCACGAACAGCATGGGTTGCGTGTTGTTGATCTGCTGTCCGAACATAAGGGTCGTCATGGGCTCAACCTCACCTTCGAGGTGCGAGATGGTATTGCCTCACATTGCGGTGAACAGTACGATGAATTTGCACTCAAACCCCTGCGCTGCAAGCAAGAATCAGATCTGCAAGCAGGGTCACTCTGTCACGATGCTCCCGCGACACTTGAGGGTTGCGTTGTGCGCTTCTCTGACCGGATCGCGTATGTTGGCCGGGACATCGAGGACGCGACGCGGAGCGGTCTTCTTCGATTCGATGAGCTGCCTTTAAACCTTCGCTCAACACTTGGCCGTGACAACAGCGAGATTGTTGATACGCTCGTCAAGGACATCATCAACCATAGTCTCGAGCAGGATGCTGTCATCATGAGTGAATCTATTGGCCGCGCGCTTCAACGGTTGATTGAAATCAATGTTGAGCGGATCTACCTCGCGCCACGCGTCAAACGCTACGAGATTCAGGTGCGCAATGTGTTGGAGGGGTTGTTCGAATATTTCTTGGAACTTGCTAGAGATAAGCAACCTTGCGAAATGAGTTTGCCTGCCCTGGCATTTTACGAATACAGAGACAGGCATCCCGAACAGGATGCTTTACCGGCTAGGATTGTGACTGATTACATAGCCGGTATGACGGATCCTTATGCCAACCGCATATTCAGCACGATCTACGAATTATAGGAGATGCCGATGAGAACACCATTTTTCGCAATGCTTCACCGTATGCGCTACATCAACCGATGGGGCCTCATGAGAAACACAGAGCTTGAAAATATTCAGGAGCATTCGCACGATGTCGCCGTGATTGCGCACGTGCTTGCCCTTGTCAGGAAACAATACTATGCGCTAGACAGGTTGTGTCCCGAACCTGATTTCGTCGCGACGCTCGCTCTCTTTCACGATCTTCCGGAGATTATTACGGGAGATATGCCTAAACCCGTAAAATATCATAACGCCCCGATGGAGACGACTTATAAGGAAATCGAGCGCGATGCGTGCATGACGCTTCTCGCCATGTTGCCGGATGATCTGGCTTGTTGTTATGAAAATTTACTTGTTCCGGATGGCAATGATCCGATGATCAGCGCGGCCAATGAGCTTGTCAAAGCGGCTGACTGTTTTTCTGCCTATATTAAATGCGTCGATGAACAAAAGGTTGGCAATCGGGAATTTGATCGGGCTAAGCTTGAGATTAGAGAACGGCTTGCCCAGTTTGACCTTCCGGAGGTTTCCTGGTTCATAGAATATGCGTTGCCGGCCTATGCGATGTCACTTGACGAAATTGATTTCGATTTCATTCCCAAAGGATTTGATTGCACAGACGCGGCAGATTGATGACAGTTAAGAGACAGAGCATTCTCACGCATGTTTTTTCCCGCGAGCCCGGCCATTTACCGTCTATAATAGCCTCATTCGATGTTTATATGATAGGGTAGGTGGGCGCTTTTTTGAGGCATAGTTGTGAAACAGTTTAGGAGCAAAATTAATTCAACGAGTCAACCGCGTTTTAAGAAAACCGCGGCACAGACTTTCCTTGCCTTTTTGTTCGTTATCCTGCTGATTATTTCATGGACGATGCCTCACCACCACGCTGTTTACGCGAATACACCCCCAGAGGGTGAGCCTGTCAACCTGATCGGCCACACGAATTCAGGAAATGGAAGCGCCCTCAGAAGCGAACCGCATATCGATTCACTGACGTTTATCGTCCACCTAGCGCAGGGTACAAAGCTTGAGGTAGTCTCGAAGGTAACGGGGGATTCATGGAATAGTTCCGATCAATGGTTTTACGTGCGCGACATCGCGGGCAATCGTTACGGTTATGTTCACGAAAAATTGGTGACCTTAACCGATACACCCATCAACCAGTCTCCGCCCGGTCCTGACGCCGAATTCGATCAATATCTTGCAAGCCAGAACTTCCCCGAATCTTACAAGCCGGCTCTACGTCAATTGCATCACATACACCCACAATGGAAATTTATTGCCTTTCATGTTAAAGATGTCGCTTCGCCGGCGCCCAATCGCCTGCCGCTCTCGTTCGCGAAAGCGCTCGACGAGGAAAGTAAGCCCAAGCGCAACATGGTAAACAGAACGGCGATTCTGAGTCATCGTTCCTACGAAAAGGCGGATTACGATTTTCGGACCGACACGTGGACAGTTTACGACGCGGGCGGATGGATGGGGGCGAGCCGCGCGATTATCGCGTATTCCATGGATCCACGCAATTTTCTTGATGAAGCGCAGATTTTTCAATTCGAGCAACTGACCTATCATCCAGAAGCGCACCCAATTAGTGGCGTAGAGGCCGCCATAACGGGTACGTTTATGGCGGGCAAGACGGTCACGTTCACCGATCTTGACGGCAACGAGCAGACGATGACCTATCCTGAGATTTTTATGGACGCGGCTTCACGGATGGGCGTCAACCCTTTCTTTCTTGTCCAGCGCTGCCTGACAGAGGTCGGACGCAATGGCTCCGATTCTGTGTCGGGAACCGTATCAGGCTATGAGGGTTACTATAATTTCTATAATATTGGTGCCTCCGCAGGATCGAACCCTATTCTGAACGGCTTGAAATATGCCCGATACGGATCTTCGGGAAGCGGGCCAACCGACAATGAGCGTCAAAGATACAAGCTGCCTTGGGTTAGCCCGTGGCACGCCATCGTTGGAGGAGCCGCATGGATCGGAGAGGGTTATATTCTGGCAGGTCAGGACAACTCATATCTGCAAAAATTCAACATTGACGGAGGCACCTATGGCACGTACTGGCACCAGTACATGGGGAATGTTTATGCCCCATCCATCGAAGCGACGCGTGTTTATGACATGTACCGTACACAGGGCC
This sequence comes from Clostridiales bacterium DTU023, assembly GCA_001512945.1. GTDB lineage: Bacteria > Bacillota > Clostridia > Saccharofermentanales > DTU023 > UBA4923. The sequence continues at coordinate 26,130 of LFTF01000002.1, forward strand.
TGCTCGATATGCCTTTTGCGTTCAAGATTCCGGTCATGACGGGGATGCCCGCAACGTTCTCACCTTATCCAAGTGGTAACTTAAGCTGTAACAACTGGCTGAAATCGATTACGCTTTCAGAAGGCGCTCTGAGTCCCGCGTTCGACCCCGAGGTTTATACCTACAATATCGCAGGAGAGACCGGCGGTACACTGACTGTATCTGCTGCGCCCTACCATTCAGGTTGCACGGTCACCGGCACCGGCGCGAAAACGCTCCAACCGGGGAGTAATACGATCGTACTCAATGCGGTTTCCGCGAGCGGCCATACGCGTCAATACACCATGACGTTGACGTATGCCCCAACAACACCGACTGATCCGACGACCACAACCCCGACGACCACCCCGACGACACAGCCGACAACCACGCCGACATCACCGTCATTTACTCTGGAGCTGAGCGACGGCTACAAAATTAAGAATAACTTTCTCATGAACGCATGGCCGCCTGACGGCCGTAACAAGGCTGGACGCATCTTGACGTCGCTGACACTGCCGGCAGGCTACAGCGCAAAGATTTTTGATGCCTCGGGCAATGTGGCAACCCAGGACACTCTTCTTGGGACGGGGGCACGGATTGATATATTTTATGAAAGCGAAAATACCCCCACGAGAACTTTATGGCTTGTGATCTATGGCGATGCCAATGGGGACGGGAAGATCAACTCCATCGATTTGTCCTACATCATTGATTCGATGTACAAAGGTAAACGCTGGACACCCGCCCAAAACGAAGCCTTGGACGCCAGCCGGGATGGTAAAATTAACTCCATTGACTTGTCAATCGTGATCGATCAAATGTACAAGGGCCGAGTCATTCGCCAGGATTGACGGCGCAATCAATTTGCATATAAAAAGGTTAGATCAAACAGCGG
>LFTF01000072.1:0-588 GCA_001512945.1 Clostridiales bacterium DTU023
AGCGTCAGCTTCGCGACACTCAGCTACACGCTCAGTGACGTCGGCACGAAAACCTATGTGGTGAAAGAGAAGTCCGGATCCCTGGGCGGAGTGACCTACGCCGCTTCTGAGTACACGGTAACCGTGACCATCACGGACAAGGGCGATGGAACACTGCTGGTTGTTCCCTCAGACAACGCGGCCACAATGACCTTCGTCAACACCTACGCCGCCACAGGCAGCCTCACGCTGTCGGGCATGAAGACGCTGCACGGTAGAACATTAGCAGCAGGAGAGTTTGAGTTTGAGCTTTACAAAGGCGCGACCTTGCTTGAAACCGTGACAAACGCGGCCGATGGCAGCGTCAGCTTCGCAACACTCAATTATGACCTAACGGACGTCGGCACGAAGACCTACCTGGTGAAAGAGAAATCCGGATCCCTAGGGGGAGTGACCTACGCCGCTTCCGAGTACACGATAACCGTGACCATTACTGACAAGGGAGACGGGACGCTTGATGTCGACGTCGCAAACGAGGGCGCGGCCACACTCAACTTCACCAACACCTACACCGCCACAGGCAGCCTCACACTGTCGGGCACGAAGACG
>LFTF01000072.1:677-5043 GCA_001512945.1 Clostridiales bacterium DTU023
ACAAAGACCTACACGGTCAAAGAAGTGCTCGGCACACTGGATGATATCGTCTATGCCACAAATGAGTACACCGTGACGGTGAAGATCACCGACAACGGTGATGGCACCTTGGACGTTGATGTCACAAGCGGTAACGCAACCGCGCTGGACTTTGTCAACATCCAAGAGCTTGTTCTACCTGAAACCGGAGAGACCAATCCTTCTCTCATACCTGGGATTCTGCTCCTATTAATCGCGATAGCGTTACTTGCTTACTACGTCAATAGAAAGCGCGCCACTCGCTAACAACCCCGCCTGATGGTGGATGGCCTTCGGGGCTTCAAGCCCCGAAGGCTTTTTATTGCAGTTTCCTAATTGGCTATGAGATGTGCCTGCCACTCCCCGTCAGTTTTAATACTCAATCCAACTATTCAAATACGGCAACAAAATCCTGTTTAGACGACGGATGTAAACCACCGAGTGGGCTCCGATATTTTTTGCACACAACTAAATTTTCAGGACTCGACATAGTTTCAGACCGTTGACCTCTATTTGCTGGCAGAATGTCCAAATACGTGAATTTGCAAACTATTTGCTAGAACTGTAACAAATTTGCGTATTGTATCATTAATTTCTGATAAAATCAAATTCCAGTATGATTCACTACAATCACATTGTGGTGAGTGTTGCAGGCAGCAAAATAAACCTCAAAATCTTCAGGACTATCTGCTCAGTGAATAGAGATCGTTCAGTAACCGGAGAATCCTTGGATGAACACAAAGTTATTTGGCACGTTTCCCTCTCGTCAAGTTTGATTAACACAATGAAAGACGAAAACGAAAGCCTGTCAATAAAATAAAGATCTAGCAAGATCTAAAAAATATAATTTGTTTAGAAGAAATAAACATGAATTAGGAGGAACAGAAAATGAAAACAAAAATTTTGAAATCGTTATCATTCATAGTTTTGCTTGTATTGTCATTAACGATTACTAGCGTTGTTTTTGCAGACCCCGATCTGTATCAATACACGGGAACCGTCGCAAGTGGCCACACCTATAACAATGTTGGTGTTGCAAAATTCCAAATGACAGAAGGCTATTTGGCTTTCTGTTTAGACAAAGACGTATTTATAAAAACAAATCAGGACTATAAAAAACTACCTTTGGAGTCTCCTGAAGCAAGTTTTTGGATTACGAATCCCGCTAAGGTCAGAGCAATTCTAAATTATGCGTGGGATAAAACCAATGCAGATGAAATAACAGCAATCCAATATGCTCTTTGGCATTACATGGGTCAAGGTAATTTACCAACTGGAGCAAATGCTAACGAAGTAGCAATTTACAATAAATTATTGAATGATACTTTAACACCACCAATACAGGCAGGTGATGAAAATGCGCCTAATACGCTCTCTATATCACAGCCAAGTACACCAACAACTGCGAATTCGTTTGCGTTCACAATTACAACTACATTTGACACAAATCTTGTTATAGAGGTAGTTGATGATGAGGGGGCAACAGTCCCTGCAAGCGAATATACTCTTACAAATACTGGTAATGATTATGTATTTACTTTGACAAGCGAACAAGTCCCAACGAAGTGTTACACAATTAATGTAACAACTTTGGCCAATAAAGCCGTCAATGCTTGGGCATTCTTCTCTGGAGAAATAGACTCGGAAACAGAAGAATTTGTTATTGATAAATCATTATCCCAAACGGTAGTTGGTTTGAATCCAACGAAGTCTTTTCAAACAAAGTCAATAAAAGTATGTTTTAATCCCTACACAGCCACGGGAAGTCTTGACCTGTCGGGCAAGAAGACATTGAACGGCAGAACCTTGGCAGCCGGCGAATTTGAGTTTGAACTGTACAAAGGTGCAACGGCAACGGGAACACCGGTTGAAACCGTTTCCAACCTGGCCGATGGCACCTTCAAGTTTTCGACACTCAACTATGATCTAAATGATGTCGGTACGACGACCTATACAGTGGTTGAGAAAACCGGATCGCTGGGTGGCGTATCTTACTCGGGTGCATCGTATGCGGTGATTGTAACGATCACAGACGCAGAAGATGGCACGCTTAATGTTGTCGTCGCAAACGACAACGCAACTACACTGAATTTTACTAACACTTACAAAGCTACGGGTGATCTCGATCTATCGGGCATGAAGACATTAAACGGCCGAGAATTGGTAGCCGGCGAGTTTGAGTTCGAGCTGTACGACGGAGAAACATTGCTTCAAACCGTGAGCAATGCGGCCGACGGCAGCTTCAGCTTTGAGAAACTCGATTACACACAAAATGACGTCGGTACGACGACCTACACAGTGATTGAGAAAACCGGATCGCTGGGTGGCGTATCTTACTCAGGTGCTTCGTATGCGGTGATTGTAACGATCACTGATAATGGAGACGGAACGCTTGATGTTGACGTCGAAAACGAAAACGCAACCACACTGAACTTTACTAATACTTACACAGCTAAAGGTGGCCTCGATCTGTCGGGCATGAAGACACTAAACGGCCGAGAATTAGTGGCCGGCGAGTTTGAGTTCGAGCTGTATGAGGGGGAAACAAAGCTTGAAACCGTGAGCAACGCAGCCAACGGCAGCTTCAACTTTGAAAAACTCAATTACAGCCTGGGCGACGTCGGCACGAAGACCTACACGGTCAAAGAAAAATCCGGCACTCTGGATGGAATAACCTATGCTGCTAACACGTATACCGTGACTGTAACAATCACGGATAACGAGGACGGAACACTCCATGTGATCGCCTCAGGCAACGCGAACGCACTTGACTTTACCAATACTTACTCCGCCGCAGGTAGCTTCGCACTTTCGGGCACGAAAATACTAAACGGAAGAGCATTGATTGCGGGCGAGTTTGAGTTCGAGTTGTACGAGGGGGAAACAAAGCTTCAAACTGTCAGCCACGCGGCAAACGGCAGCTTCGGATTTGCTCCCATGAATTACACGCAAAATGATGTAGGCACGAAGACCTACACAGTAAAAGAAAAGTCCGGAACATTGAGTGGCGTGACCTACGCGACTTCTGTGTACACCGTGACAATAAACATCTCCGACAACGGTGATGGGACGCTAAAAATAATTCCCTCAGACAATGCAGCCGCACTGACTTTTGTCAATGTCTACGACGCCACAGGCAGCCTCGCGCTGTCAGGTACGAAGACACTAAACGGCCGAGAATTAGTGGCCGGCGAGTTTGAGTTTGAATTGTACGACGGAGCAATACTGCTTGAAACCGTGAGCAACGCAGCTGACGGCAGCATCAGCTTCACCATACTCAGCTACGATCTAGGCGATGTCGGCACGAAGACCTACACGGTCAAAGAGGTGCGGGGCACATTAGAAGATGTGATCTACGCAACCAATGAGTACACCGTGACCGTGACAGTCGCTGACAACGGCGATGGCACGCTGGACGTTGATGCCTCAGACAATGCCATTGCGCTGAACTTTGAAAACATCCAAGAACTCGTTCTTGCGGATGATGTCGTTCTTCCGGTGACCGGAGAAACCAATCCTTATCTCATTCCCGGCATTCTGCTCTTAATGTTCGCAGTGGCAACACTCGCGCTCTATTTCTTTAGAAGATTTGCCATACAATAAAATCTCCGCCTCTAGGTGGATGGCCTTCGGGGCTTCAAGCCCCGAAGGCTTTTTGTTGCAATTTTTTAGTTATTCTATGACCGCCATCCGCCGTTTCACCCGCCAGTCTTCATATCCAATCTGCTTGAGTCAGCTATAATGACAAAAGTAATAAAGATGTCCGCTACAGATCACCAGGCGGGCGAAGGAAAATCTTGTTTGGATGCGCAAATTCCGGAAAGGAATAAACCATGAGTAAGGCAAAATACGCCAACGCCATAAAAGAACCGGGCGATCTATCACCACGTGTCAAATGGCTGCGTGATTATTTTTTTGAGGGAACCAATAGGAAATGGAATAATGAATACATCGTCTTCACAGATGGAACGCCATGGGATGTCCAGTTCGATGAGCTCACGTACTTTATCGTCCCCGAAACCTATGCTTTCCTGAAATCGTTCGTTGTTTCTTGCCGCCAGAGCGCTCAAAAAGTGGATGTTCCCGACGACTTTTTCAACTGGTCAATCCCCGAACGCAAGGCATGGTTTACCAAGGAAGTCGTGACGCGGCACATGCCCGTTGAGATCCTGCCGGGCGATTTGCTTTGCGGAGCTCAATTCAACCTCCAGTACTCTATGTGTCTTACGAAAAGTGAGCAAAAAGAGCGCGACCGGCTCGTCAAAAAAGCCCGCGAAGCCGTCTTCTTCCTGCATGCGCATGGATATGGCAACTGCGGGGCGACAAGCGGTCACCTGATCCCCGACTA
>LFTF01000007.1 GCA_001512945.1 Clostridiales bacterium DTU023
AGGCAGCTTGGGATCAACTTTGAGACCGTAGCGGTCAGACAGTGAAGCGATCTCCGCATTGGCTTGTTTTTCATTGATTAAGGGGAACAATCCCAGCCACTTCTTCACCGGTTCGAGACCGAGAATAATGTTTTCAGCGACTGTATAGTTGTCAACAAGTTTGAAATGCTGGTGAACCATCCCGATTCCCAATNNCCGTCGCATCACGCGGAGAACTGAATTCTACCTTTTCGCCGCGAATACGCATTTCACCTGCATCAGGTTTATAAAGGCCAAAAAGAATATTCATTAGCGTCGTTTTACCGGCGCCGTTCTCCCCAAGAATCGCAAAAATCTCACCCTCTCGTATCTCGAGCGATATATCGTCGTTAGCGAGGACACCGGGAAATTGCTTACTTATGCCAATCAATTCAACGATGAATGGACGGCTCTCACTTTCTCCCATAAAATACGATCCCCTCCTGCGAAGCAGTCATCAGGCAGACTTGTCTTCAAGATCTGGCGCTTCGGCCGTTAAAGCAGTACCCGGTGTCCTGCGCACAAAAGTCACAGAACACCGGGTAAATCTGTATCAATTTCTAATCCGTCCCAATCTTACTTGAGGCCGGGGAAATCATCTCGCGTGTATTCACTGAAATTAGCAGGCGGTACAATTGAACCGTCTTTGACCTTGCCGTAAACTTCCGCAAGTTTTGTTAGTGTGTCTTCAGACAACTGATGTCGTTTGGTTGCCTTGATGTAACCTGTTGAGTCTGATTGCACTGTGAGTACTTCATTTTTGCCTTTGAAACTCTCATCCAGAATGGCCTGAAGTTGTCTTTCAACGTTCAGGTGCAT
>LFTF01000054.1:0-20485 GCA_001512945.1 Clostridiales bacterium DTU023
CAACAAGAGGCGCAGGCGATGAACGGTCGGGCCTCCTCCCATCGAGTAGAGCAACTGTCTGGGGACGTGGAAATGCTGTCCGCCTGTTGAAGTCACCGGCTATCTCTTCTCTCTCTCGCTCTGCTGTTTCACTGTTCCAACTGTCACGATCTCGGTAAAGACGAACTTCACGGATGTGGTTCTTCATGACAGGATCCGATTCGATGATCTCTTGGGGTAGCCAGGAGTGAATATATGTGCCCGGGCAAGAGGCGATCACTACACCAACAGGAATGTCCCATGCGTAGTGAAGATCACGGGCAAATGTAAAAGCAATAGCTGAGATATCACCCATCAAGTATGTTTGATCACCTCGCTGCCATTCTCCGCCCTGGGCTTCACCGAGGGGCGTGTAGCTGTATTCCTTTACGAGATCTGATAGGCCATCCACACTCATCTGAAAAAAACGAGTCGCAGATAAGTTAACGCAGTCTACCAGAAGACTTTCCGCGTCAGAGGTTCGTACTGTTTGCGCCATATTGTCCTGTCCGGCCGCGAACCAAACTTCGCCGATCAGAATATCGTCGATGACGACGACATCGGGCCCGGAACGGACCGTCATTCTGCATGGATCGTAGGATGCAAGCAATGCAGGTAGCCGGAACTCGAAATATCCGTCTTTCCCTGCGATATCTTCTTCTGAAAACAAAAGACCGTACTGCGTATCCTTGTCAGCAGGTTGCCTGGAATCAGCCGGAAAGCGCTCCAATTCAATCGTTACGCGGGCATCACTTTTAGCAAAACCGAACAGCTTGATTACAGCCTTCTGCTGAAGGATCATATCATTACCAAAAATTGTAGCAAGCCTTAAATCAGGCATATCCTTTGCTCCAGTCATGACCCGGCAAATCGCCGTTCAGACAATTATACATTGATCCGTCGGCAGTTCGTCAAGGAATACTTGAAGGCGTGTAACGCGAGCACCGAGTGCAGCCCCGTGATCAAGACCGCCATCTCGGACTAACGCGTCTAGAACAAGATCTATGCGCAGATGGCCTACACTCCCCGCGCCACCTGTCAGAACGACACAGTCTTCTTGCACATCGTCAACAGATAATATCCTCGGAGCAATATCAACGACAACCTTTTTGTTCTTGCGTAATCGCTCGACAAAAACCGGTTGACCATCGACAAATGTCTTGATCATCGCGTTCCCAATCCCGGGAACATTGAATCTGTACTTTGCGGCAACCACGCGCGCCATCAAACTTTTTTTCTGAAGTAAGGTCTCCTCAAACGCGACCACTCGGACTCCAGGCGGAAAAACCATATTCAACGTATCAACACTCTGTTTAGCCATGAATGACGCACCATCGAGGTTCAGCGTGACTTCAACGGGGTCCAGACACGTTTCGATACCACAGCCGACAGGAAGTGCGAACACGATATCCGGTCTTGGATTATAGGCTTGTTCTGACCACGATACAGGCCACTTTGCTCGGTTTAAAGCGCGTTCAAACAATCGCATCATATCAAGATGTGCGAGCCAGGAAGCCGATCCCTCCCGTGCGTAAAAAAGCGTGATTGATCGCTTTTCAGTTGTCAATATCTTGTTCATTACGCGTTTCCTTTAATTCCCGTGCCCCTGGCAAACGCCCGTTTCATAAGTTTGGCAGCCACAGGCAGAACATCTTTCAAAACAGGCACAAGTCGTCTCTGCTCTCTTTGACTTTTGCCATTCATCTCGCAAGAAAGAGCGCGTTACTCCAATGTCGAGATGATCCCAAGGGAATATTTCATCGAGCGGCCGTTCCCGGGTATAAAAATCAGTGCCCCCGTCAATCATATCAAGCGCTTCCTGCCAGAGATCCCATCGGAAATACTCATGCCAAGCGTCAAGATAACAACCGGATTGCCATGCGTGTTTGATAATGGGCGCGAGCCGTCTATCCCCTCGCGAGAGCACTGCTTCCATAACAGAACTTTCAAACTCGTGCCACTGGAAAGACACGCGGCGGTCTGAAAGCTTGTTAGCTAGCCTTTTTTGCTTTTCGTGCATTTCGTCTTGCGAAATTTGCCGCGACCACTGAAATGGAGTGAATGGCTTGGGAATAAAAAAAGACGTGCTGACCGTTATATGGACACGCTTAGGACGCACGTCTCTTGGGAGGTCGTCCCACAGGGCAATAATCTGACGACTCAGTGCCGCTATGCCGTCGATATCTTCATCCGTCTCAGTAGGCAGCCCAAGCATGAAATAGAGCTTGATCCTGCTCCAGCCATTCATAAAGGCTGTTTTCGCTGTCGTTATCATGTCATCTTCCGTAATGTTTTTGTTGATAACATCTCTAAGTCGTTGTGTTCCCGCCTCAGGCGCAAAGGTCAGCCCGGCCCGTCGCGTTCTGGCAATCTGTTTTGCAAGTTCGAAATCGAACGCATCCATTCGCAACGAAGGCAGAGATAAATTGATGTGTTGCGCTTCCGTAGTCGGAAGAAGCTTTCTCACCAGGTCTTCGAGCTCTGAATAATCGGTAGTGGACAGAGACAACAAACCAATCTCGTCACATCCGGTATTTCTGATCAATTTATTGGCCGCGTCAAAAAGTGTATTCTTGTCTCTCTCGCGCATGGGTCTGTACGTGAATCCTGCCTGACAGAAACGGCACCCTCGCGCACAACCTCGAAATACTTCCATAACGATTCGGTCGTGAACGACCTCAATGTTAGGAAGAACGGGAGTAACAGGCAAATGAGCGCAGTTGAGATCACGAATTACGCGCTTTTTTACTTGATGGGGCGCAGTTGGTTCAATGGGTTTTATTTCGCGAACGGTACCGTCTTCGTGATAGTCGACACTATAAAAAGAAGGAACGTATACGCCCGGTATTTGGGATACGGCGACAAGAAAGTCATGTCTAGACGATCCCGACCGTTTATTTTCTCGCATGGCCTCAACAATCTCTGGAAGCGCTACCTCACCTTCCCCGAGTAAGATGACATCGAGAAAAGGGGTTATCGGTTCAAGATTACAGGCGATAGGGCCACCTGCCACAACAATTGGATCGCTTTCTCCGCGATCCGCTGATTCAAGCGGAATACCCCCCAGATAGAGCATCTCGAGCACAGACGTGTAGGCAAGCTCGTAGTGGAGTGAGATCCCCACCATGTCAAATTCAGATAATGGAGTTCTTGTTTCGAGAGAAGTCAGAGGCAAGCGGTGCGTTTTCAGATAGGCTCTCATATCGGGAGCGGGCGCGAAACAACGTTCACAAAAGGTGCTTTCATGTTGGTTCAGAATATCGTATAAAATTTGAATCGCGAGATTAGACATGCCAATCTCATAAAGGTCGGGAAAGCAAAGTGCGAAATGCACTCGGTCCTGCGGGTCGATCGTAAAGAATTGGGGCCGTTTGTCAACGGCATGAAGTTCGCCACCTGTATAGCGTGCCGGCTTCTGCATTTGGCGCAGCATTGCGCGGTAATTTGGCTCATCGTACCTGTTCATGGCTTAACTTGTCACGGAATGATTGGTTAGTTCAGCGCGCAACCACTCAAAACCAGGTTTACCCATAAGTGCGAACATATTGCGCTTATATGCTTCGACACCAGGCTGATTAAACGGATTGACACCATTCATGATGCCCGAAAGCGCACACGCACGCTCGAAAAAATAGATTAACTCGCCCAGGCAGAACGCGGAGCGCTCTTCCAGCACAATCTCTATATTGGGAACGCCGCCGGATGTGTGAGCCAGCGCAGTCCCCAGGACCGCTTGCTCATTGACCTCTGCCATCCCCGAACCCGCAAGATATTCAAGCTGATCGATGTCACGGCTGTCCGAAGGAATCATGACATCATGGCGCGTTTTCTCAAATCGTATCACCGTTTCAAATAATATACGCGGACCTTCTTGGATCAACTGCCCAAGCGAATGAAGGTCAGTTGTGAAGTCGACACCTATCGGGACAAGCCCACGCCCGTCTTTGCCTTCGCTCTCGCCAAACAGCTGTTTCCACCATTCAGTTACAAAACGCATGGACGGTTCATAACTGGCAAGAATCTCTGCCTTATATCCTTTTCTGAGAAGAATCATCCGGTTAACAGCGTACCTGTCTGCCGGCGTCCAATCTTCCGATAAAGGCGCAAGACAACGAGAACACTCTGCGCGTGCGCCTGCGATCAGGCCACGAATATCAATCCCGGCAACGGCGATCGGCAGGATTCCAACCGGTGTCAGCACTGAGTAACGCCCACCGATATCATCTGGAATATCAAATGTTGTAAGGCCCGTTTCGCGAGCGAACTGCTTCAACGCTCCTTTTGAGCGATCAGTTGTTATAAAAACACATTCCCGCAATGCTTGATCAGTTAAATCTCCGAAAAGCTGTTCGCGCAAAATACGAAAAGCAATGGCAGGTTCGGTGGTAGTTCCCGATTTCGAGATAACATTGAGCGCAACACGCTTACCGCGCGTTACTTCAAGTAGGTCATGCATATAGTCCGGACTGATCTGATGTCCCGCAAAGAGAACGAGCGGTCCATTCCTTTTTCCGGCAGGAAGATGCGCCATAAAGTGGTGTGAAAGAGCTTCGATGACGGCGCGCGCGCCCAAATAGGATCCGCCTATTCCCACAACAATAAGAATATCAAAATTGTCCCGGATATCTGACGCGACACGTTCAATTTCTGAAAGCTCTGCTTCACTTACGGATAATGGCAATTCTAGCCAACCTGTGTATTCAGCTCCCGGACATTTTTTATGATCAAGTAGATCGCGCGCAAGCGAAAGCTGCGCTTTCATCTGCTCGCGTTCGTGCTCCGAAATAAACGCGTCTGTTAAATGGTCTCCTAGTTTCAGCATCTTTGCTCTCTTTCTTAAAAACGCTTCGATGTTTTTACAGCGGACGAACGAGATATCCATCGGGATCTCCACCCGTCACACGCACGACGCGACCGCGCGAGATTAGCTGCTCAGCAAACGCCGGATAAGTCTTGAACGGTGCAACACTATCCTCTTTTTGAGTTGCTCTTTTTGCTTCGTCCTCTGACGACCCAATCGGACGAATCGAGCCGGCCTGTTTGGGTCGCAAATCAGTCATAACCATAGCGCGTTTGCCAACAAGGCTGTCGCTGTTCCGCTTCATGGAAGCACGCACTCTTTTTTCCAATAAACTGCGAATCACATGGACAACAAATGCTATCAACGCAATCAATGCCAATACTTGAAACAAAATGATAAGCAGTTTACCTATCTCTGCAGGTGTCATAACTTGCTCCTTTTAAGCAACGCGCACGTAACCGAGGTCTTCCATACGGATCACCCCCCGAGCCACAGCTTGGTCACGGACAGCTTTATAGGCTTCCGCCCAAGTCATCCTGTAGTAAGGTGCCAAAAGATGCAACGTTATCCAGGGAAGACATATACACATCATGCAAAGCAATATCCAACCGATGAATGACAGGTCAAGGAGAAATAGGCCCCCGATTTTCCCCCGCGTCATCTCTTTAGATAAATTGAGAGCACGTCGCGCTCCAAGCGCCGGGTTGTCGGCCAGAACATAAGACACCAAACGGTAGCTGTATCGCTTCCTGATCTGCACAATCAAAAATATGAAGAACACAACCAAAACAATTGGGACCATCTGCCATCCGAACAAAAAAGAGGGCAATCCGAATTCTCTCGCAACGCGTAATTTCAACCCTTCAGTGATAGCCATTTTGCCTGACCAAGCTTTGAAGATCAGAAGCTGTTGTGGTAAAAAGCCAAAAAGGAGGACCAATACCGGTGGGATCGACCAGAGGAACAGCCAGAACGACTGCCACAGCATCCCCAGCACGGTTTGCTTATACTCTCCGCCTTTGAAAAGCGATATCATCAGTGAGATGCGCGGTGATTCTCCCGAGTGCGCGGCGCGTATAAACCACCGCTCACGCCCGACCGCGATGACATTACCCACCAGAATTTTAAACAGCGGAGTCAAAGACATTATGAGAATGACACCGACTGCCACCAACAGAATCTGTTGACTTATATTCGATATAATTGACAGTGCGTTTTCTAGCGCTTTTTGAGTGTCAATAAGGCCACCTGTCTGGTCGAAATATCCGTCAAAATAGGTAAACCTACTCATCGGGAACAACACACTACTCAGCAGCGAAAATACGACCGATAAGCTGGCGGCGATCAGAGTCGCAAGTACCACAACACCGAGCGCATCGCCGTACTTGCCAGCTAAATTTTTGCGTGCATTGAGTTTGAGTTGCCTTCTATTGATCATGGACATTCCTTTTTGGCCTTTGGGCAATCTTGCCCAAACCCGTTATATGTTTTCATCGGTGGGGGTACAGTCAATCCGTTCCCCGCCATCCCAACGAAACGAGTAGCATCCACTTCCGTCAATCATTGAGTATTCACCCTTTTCACGCGCTTCGCTACCCTCTGGCGCAACATCGACCGTTACTTGTTTGGCCGATGCAATTTCACGCGTCAGCCACAGGTCAGCAAGCGTATCTTCGATCCGACGCTGTATGGTGCGACGCAGCGGTCTTGCGCCAAACTTCGGATCATAGCCTTCCTTCGCGAGTGCATCCCGCGCAGAGGCGGTTACTTCAAGCTCTATGCCCCGCCTGGCAAGATCTCTTTGTGGTTCTTTGAGCATCAGGTCGACAATCTCGCGAATTTGATCTCTTGACAGTTCGTGGAAAATAATTATTTCATCAATTCGGTTCAAAAATTCCGGTCTAAAAAGTTCTTTCAGGATCGTATCGACTCTTTCTTCCATCGCCTGGTGACCTGAAGATCCGAATCCAATACCGTGAGATTTCAGGGTCGTCCCCGCATTGGATGTCATCACAATAATCGTATTCTCAAAGTTTACAACGCGACCGTGGCTATCCGTCAAACGACCTTCGTCCAAAATCTGAAGGAGCATGTTGTATACATCGGCGTGCGCTTTTTCAATTTCATCAAAGAGCACCACACTATAAGGCTTTCGACGGATTTTTTCTGTCAGCTGGCCTCCATCGTCATATCCTATATAGCCTGGCGGAGATCCGATGAGTTTGCTAACAGTGTGCGGTTCCATAAACTCAGACATGTCAAGGCGCACAAGATTGTCTTCCGTGTCAAACATGACTTCAGCAAGACTTTTCACCAGTTCGGTTTTGCCGACACCTGTAGGTCCGACAAACAGAAAAGACGCCGGTTTATGCTTTTGTTTAAACCCTGCCCTTGTTCTGCGAACGGCACGCGATAGCGCGCTTATAGCTTCGTCTTGTCCAATTACACGTTCGTGGAGACGTTCCTCAAGATTGAGCAAACGGTCCGTCTCAGATTGCGTGAGTTTTTGCACAGGGATCCCCGTCCACATTTCGACGACACCCGCTATATCTTGGTCGGTTATTTCAACCGGAACACACGTTTCTTCAACTTCCTCTATCTGTGCTTCAACACGCATCATTTCAGAACGCAAGCTCGCCTGCGCTTCATAAAGCGGAAGGTTATCTTCATTTGAAGTATGCTCAGAAAGTTCTTTCTCGTTGTCCTGCTGCATTTCTTCAATCTCAGCTTTGCGATCATTTAATCGCTTGAGAACAGTGAGACATTCCGAATCAAGATTTTGCCGTGATCCCGCCTCATCGATCAGATCGATTGACTTGTCGGGTTGATAGCGATCCATTATGTAACGGTTCGAAAGACGGGCTGCCGTTTCCAGCACATGAGGCGGGAAAATAACGTGGTGATGTTTTTCGTAATAATCTTTTATGCCGAGAAGAATCTGAATCGTCATCTCTTCTGAAGGTTCATTGACCATAACTTTTTGGAATCTTCGCTCGAGAGCTGAATCCTTTTCGATAAAACGCCTGTACTCATTGAGTGTGGTCGAACCAATCACCTTAATTTCGCCACGCGCAAGCGCAGGTTTTAGAATATTGGCAGCGTTCATCGCGCCCTCGGCATCCCCTGCGCCCATAATATTGTGAAGCTCATCAATAACGAGAATCACATTCCCTGACCTTCGGGCGTCATCAACGACGCCTTTCATGCGGCTCTCAAACTGGCCGCGGAATTGTGTGCCTGCGACCATCGCCGTCATATCGAGAAGAAATAATTCCTGATCAAGTAGTTTTGCGGGTACTTTGCCTTCCGCGATTCTGACCGCAAGCCCTTCTGCGATTGCTGTTTTGCCTACACCGGCCTCGCCAATCAGAGCGGGATTGTTTTTAGTCCGACGGTTCAAAATCTGAATCGTACGTGCGAGCTCCTCGTCGCGTCCGATGATGCGGTCAACCCGACCTTCAAGGGCTCCCTCAGTGAGATTAATGGCAAATTGTTCAAGAAATTTCCGCTTTCTCACCTTTTTGACAGTAGCCCGTTTACCGTCAGAAGTCTTACTTCGCCGGTCCGCGGGCGCATCCATCTCTCCACTAACGTTTGCGGGCATCAATTCTCCGAGAGAAGCGTAAGGTCTGAACGCGGCTCGTTTGTCGCGTTTATCAGAGTCATCATCTTCTCCAGGTGCTTCCTCATCACCTGATTCATCGCTAGACGCATCCAGACCGAATGGGAAACCTCCCATCGAAGATAGTTCCGAGAAATCAACCGACAGCAATCCCTTGAGAAGTTCATCAGGGCTCTTCGCGGAAATACCGGCCAGCACTTCATTCATGCGCGCCGTAATCTCATCGATATTTTCGTCATTGATGCCTGCCTTCTCCAAGATCTGATCCATACCCGGCAGCTCCGACTCATAGGCGCATTTCAGACACATGCCCTGCATGCGCGGCTCGCCGTCTGCGTAACTTGTCGTGAAGATAGCGACTTCATTTATATTACATATTTCACATTTACTCATGTTTTCCCATCCTATTAAAGTCTCCACCCCTTATCATAATGGATCCGATACCTTCCTCACAAGTGCAAGCGGTACTCTCTGCATGTCTGTATGCAAACTCCCTATTAAGAATTGACCCAAGATACATACCTGTAAAGGACGTCGGGCAGGACGCCACTTCTTCAGGTGTACCAGTTGCGACAACCTCTCCTCCCCGGTCACCGCCTTCCGGTCCCAGGTCAATAATGTAATCAGCTGTTTTGATGACATCAAGATTGTGTTCAATAACGATCACCGTGTTTCCCGCTGTTACAAGTCTTTGCAAAATGCCCGTCAAGCGGTGTACATCAGCCGCATGGAGACCCGTGGTCGGTTCATCGAGTATCAGAAGCGTCTTGCCTGTACTGCGTTTGGACAATTCGGACGCCAACTTGACACGTTGCGCTTCGCCTCCCGACAGTTGCGTTGATGACTGCCCCAGCTTGACATATCCGAGCCCCACATCTTCAATCGTTTGGAGCTTGTTTGTGATCGACGGAATATTGGCAAAAAATGAGAGAGCCTCACTCACGGTCATATTCAATACATCGCTGATATTTTTCCCCTTATAACGGACCTCAAGCGTTTCACGATTATACCTTTGACCGTGACAGACCTCACAGGTAACAAATACGTCGGGCAAAAAATGCATCTCAATTCGGTTAACACCATTACCCGAGCACGCCTCGCAACGCCCTCCCCTGACGTTAAAACTGAAGCGACCCGGTTTATAACCGCGCTGTTTGGCAGCGGGAGTTTCGGCATATAATTTGCGAATAAAATCAAAGGTCCCCGTATACGTCGCCGGATTAGATCTGGGCGTACGACCGATGGGAGATTGATCAATGGCGATTACTTTATCAAGCTGCTCAACTCCTGATATAGAGTCAAAACGACCCATGACACGGCGTGATCTGTTAAGATCAGCCTCCAGTTTCTTCAAGAGAATATTGTTGACAAGTGAACTTTTGCCCGATCCGGAAACACCGGTAACACATGTCAGAACACCAAACGGGATCGATACGTCAATATGTTTGAGATTATTTTCACTAGCACCGCGGATGTTGAGAAATCCTTGCTCGAGCGGTCGCCTTTCATCCGGCACGGGAATCCGCTTTCTTCCGGACAAATATTGTCCCGTCACTGAATCCGGATGACAGGCAATATCATCTGGACGTCCTTGCGCGACGATGCGCCCGCCGTGGATACCCGCTCCAAGACCTATATCGATGACGTGGTCTGCTTCCCAGATCGTCTCTTCATCGTGTTCAACAACAAGCACTGTATTGCCGAGATCGCGCAAATTTTTTAGCGTTTCAAGCAATCGAGCATTGTCACGCTGATGGAGCCCAATACTAGGTTCATCGAGGACATAAAGGACTCCGGTGAGTCCCGCCCCTATCTGGGTGGCAAGTCGAATCCGTTGAGATTCCCCTCCGGAAAGTGTCCCCGCAGCGCGTGCGAGTGTCAAGTAGTCGAGTCCGACGTCGAGCAGAAACTGTAAACGTGCCAGAAGCTCACGCAAGATTGGAAGTCCGATCTCTGTTTTTCCAACAGCAAACTCCAACTTATTAAAGAACGCGTGCGCGTCTCTGATCGACAGATGCGTCACCTGGTCAATATTTGTGTCGCCAATAGTTACCGCTAGTACTTCCGGCCGTAATCGCGCTCCAAGACAGACTGGGCAAGGCGTCACGAGCATGTAGCGGTTGTAATATTCCTTCATATCGGACGATGTTGTTTCACGGTAGCGTCTGCTCAACGTCGGAATAATCCCTTCCCATATCGTGTGGTACGGTTTGCCTTTGTTGTAACGTGTACGGCTTGTGTCAACGACAATCTCCTTGCCGCGACTTCCAAACAATACGAGATCACGTGCCTCGTCCGTTAAGTCTTTCCACGGCGTGTCCAGAGAAAATCCAAATTTATTGGCGAGTGCCTCAATATGACAGTAAGACCAACTCGTACTATCAGTGAGGTGGAATCCCGTCACATCGATGGCTCCCCCCCGTATCGACAGATCAGGATCAGCGACTACATACTCAGGCGCAAAATGCGTCTGTTCGCCTAGTCCTGTGCACTCAGGACATGCGCCATAAGGATTGTTAAAACTAAATAAACGTGGGGAAAGCTCGCTGAGACTAATCTCACACGTCGCGCAAGCGAGTTTTTGTGAGAACATCTGTTCACTTACCCCTTGCTCGCTATCCTCTCCCGTGTCAGGTTCTTCAAACCGGATTATCACGAGATCATCGGCAAGCTCAAGCGCTGTTTCAAGCGAGTCAGCCAGCCTGTTTTCGACACCCTCGCGCCTCACCAAACGATCTACAACAACTTCTATTGAATGCTTTTTGTTAGCAGCGATTTTCAAATCAGCAGATAGCTCATCCATCTCCCCATCAACGCGAATTCTCACAAACCCCTGTGAGCGAAGTTTCTCAAGAAGTCGGACGTGTTCACCTTTTCGGTCCCTTACTACAGGCGCCAAGAGTGTGAGGCGCGTACCTTCCGGATGCGCCATGATTGCGTCAGTCATCTGATCAACGGTCTGGCGCTCGATCACCTGCCCGCATAGGGGACAGTGCGGCGTACCAACCCGGGCGTAAAGCAACCTAAGATAATCGTAAATTTCTGTTGCTGTTCCCACGGTCGAGCGTGGATTCCTACTTGTCGTCTTCTGGTCGATGGCAATTGCCGGCGATAACCCTTCGATACGGTCAATATCCGGTTTTTGAGCCTGCCCCAAAAACTGGCGAGCATAGGATGAAAGCGACTCGACATAACGCCTCTGCCCCTCCGCATAGATCGTGTCAAAAGCAAGTGATGATTTGCCCGAACCGGAAATACCCGTCAAAACGACGAGCTTGTAACGGGGGATGCTGACATCAATATTTTTAAGATTATGTTCCCTAGCGCCATAAACGCTTATCTCTGATTTCATGATTCGATTTTAGCACAGCATCAGATAGCTATTAAGGCGTCCTTGTGTCATTTTGCGTCACGTTTCACGTGTCTCCTCACATACTTGCAGACGGTAAATTTGCGAGTTAGTTGTGTGTGTTCTATAATCTGCTCTGTGGCTATCGTATGCATACATGTGCTTTGCGTCGCTTAATTGGTTTCAATATTTTATAGGAGAGTTGAAAAAACGCTATGTTCCTTCATGAATTGCCTATCGGAGAATGTGCCCGTATCGTTCGCGTCCACGGAAGTGGCGAGCTCAGACGGCGACTTCTCGATATGGGCTTAACTCCTGGCACAATCGTGAAACTTCTACGTACAGCGCCCCTAGGAGATCCCATGCAACTTTGTCTTCGCGGATATAAACTATCTTTACGTCAGGAAGCCGCCATGGATATTGAAATCGAGCCTCACACTTGGGGTTTGGGCACGTGTACGCGCGCTTGCGCTTACCGCTCACAAGACTGTCCCGCTAGAGGTGAGGACAGTGTGTACGACAAACCGGAACGAAAGGGAAGGAAGAGGCGATGGGGCAGGAAAGACTGACATTTGCCCTGATGGGCAATCAGAATTCAGGGAAAACTACTTTATTTAATCGCCTGACGGGAAGCGAACAGCAGGTATCAAACTATCCCGGAGTTACCGTAGAGCGCAAAGAAGGTACAATGCGCAATCATCCCGAATGTACAATCGTTGACTTGCCGGGAATCTACTCGCTTTCACCCTACTCCCCCGAAGAGATCATCAGCCGTAATTTCCTGCTTGATGAAAAGCCGGATCTGATTCTCAATATAGTTGACGCGACGAGCCTTGAACGCGGCCTATATCTCACTTTGCAGCTAATCGAACTCGATATTCCTATGACACTTGCTCTTAACATGATCGACGAAATGCCGGCTCTCGGACGCCAGGTGGATGTCAAACAGCTACAGGAAGAGCTCGGAATTCCAGTTGTCGCAATCTCAGCCAGCCTCAACGAAGGTGTCGCCGAATATGCGCGCATTTCACTGGAAACCGCGAAAAACAAAGTAAAACCTAAAAATCCCGATCTTTGTAGCGGTGAGGTTCATCGAGCCATTCACTCCATTGCGGCTCTGATCGAAGACCATGCGCAGATGTTGAATGTAACACCGCGGTTCGCCGCAACCAAACTTGTGGAAGGCGATGAGCTTTTTATCCCACAACTCAATCTCAACGACAATGAGCTAGATGCCGTAGAGCATATCGTGTTCGAGATGGAGCGCGAAAGCGGAACTGATCGCGTGGCGGCAATCGCAGATATGCGGTATGAATTTATTTCAAATATTGAGAAGCAAGTACTGCTCTGCGAGTACCCTAATTATGAAGAAGTACCCACCTTTAGCCGATTTCTTGACCGTATACTGCTCCACAAGTACCTAGGCATACCAATCTTCTTTGCCATTATGGCAATCATATTTTGGATTACATTTGGTCCCTTCGGCAGTTTTTTAAGTGAAGGATTTGAAAACCTGATCATGCTCATCGGACAGGCAGCCGGCCGTGGGATGGAATCGATTGGCATCAACCCTATCGTGCAATCAGCTGTGGTCGACGGTTTGTTCACCGGGGTCGGCAGTGTCCTCTCTTTCCTCCCGATGATCCTACTGCTCTTCTTTTTGCTGTCTTTACTGGAGGACAGCGGCTATATGGCGCGCATCGCATTCATAATGGATCGGCTCCTCCGACATATCGGCCTGTCAGGCACTAGCATCGTTCCCTTGCTCCTCGGGTTTGGTTGTACAGTTCCTGCGGTCATGGCAACCCGTACCCTGCCCTCCAAGCGAGATCGCTATCTGACGACGCTCCTGATTCCTTTCATGAGCTGCTCGGCAAAAGTCCCTGTCTATGGCCTGATCGCCAAAACAATCTTTCCCAAACACGTCACCATTGTCGTCCTCGGTTTATACATACTCGGCATGATCTTGTGTGTAATCACGGCACTCATACTTCGGCGGACGCTATTCCGAGGCGAGCCATCTCCTTTTATCTTAGAGCTTCCACTCTATCGCTTTCCTTCTATGACTTCGATGGGCAAGCTCGTCTGGCGGCATGCCAAAGAATTTTTCTATCGCGCATTCACGATTATTCTTCTGGTAACGATGGTTATCTGGTTCTTGCAGACTTTCAATTTCCGATTTTTCCCCGCCCAATCGCCCGATCAGAGCATGCTAGCGATTATGGCACGCTGGATCAGCCCCATATTCGCCCCGCTCGGTTTCAACGATTGGGCTGTTACTAGTGCCCTTTTGGCAGGATTCACCGCCAAGGAAGTTGTCATCAGTGCTCTTTCTGTCGCGACGGCAGGAACAGCCCCGTCCCTTCAAATTGCCTTGACACAGATATTTACAGCACCGGCGGCAATCTCCTTTCTTGTTTTTATTCTCCTCTATACACCTTGTGCTGCAGCAGTCGTAGTCATGCAACGCGAATTGAAACTAAGAGGCGGTTTTTTCTTGATTATCTTGTACCAGACTTCACTCGCCTGGGTCATCTCTTGGCTCTCCTATCAACTTGCTCTCCTTGTCTTTTGACATGAAAACTTTGCATACCGGAGTATTCGTCGAATGAAAACATCGTTACCTGAATTTGAACATTTTATAAAAGACAAGCGAATCGCGGTAATCGGCGCGGGCATCAGCAACCGCCCGCTTGTGCGGTGGCTTTATCCAAAAAACAAAAACATCACTGTCTTTGACAAGATGGAACCTTCCGATGAGCGGCTCATCGCGATCCGCAATGACTTTTATTCGCAAGGGATAACTCTCAACTGGGTTACCGGGAAAGGTTATCTCGACAGCCTTCAAGGGTTTGATTTTATATTCCGTACGCCGAAGATGCGAACAGACCTGCCACAGCTAATCCGCGAACGCGAACAGGGAGCCGTCATCACCTCAGAGATCGCTCTTTTCGCCGAACTGTGTCCTGCTCCAATCTACGCGGTAACAGGTAGCGACGGCAAAACAACCACAACCACACTGATAAGCTTGATACTGAAAACTCATGGTCACCGAGTCTTCACCGGAGGAAATATCGGGACGCCTCTGATAGACCAAATCGACAACATTCGAGCAGACGACCGTGTTGTCCTGGAGTTGTCAAGTTTTCAGTTGATGGATATGTTGCCGCTAGTCCATCGTGCCGTGATCACGAACATCATTCCCAATCACCTCGATTTTCACAAAGACTTTGATGAATACATCGATGCCAAGAAGAATATTTATCGAGCGCAAGGTGTTTTGGACGCCCTTATCGTAAATGCCTCTGATCCCACCTCGTCACGTTTTATCCGCGAGGCAATTGGAGAGGTTAGGTTGTTCAACAAACACGATTCAGGTCGGATGACGTCTGCCTGGCGCGATGAGGGAGCGCTCTGGCTTCATCATTCATCTGAGCATAACCCTCAGCGTATTATCAACGAGTACGACGTTCTCCTCCCCGGCTCTTTCAATCTTGAGAATATTCTCGCAGCCGCAGCCGCGACGGCGGGTGATGTCTCGCTGGACGCGGTCCGCAAAACTGCCCGAACCTTTGAGGGAGTGGCACACCGCATGGAACTAGTCGGAGAAGTCGACGGTGTGCGCTGGTATAACAGCTCGGTTGACAGCTCACCATCCCGCACAATCAAGACGCTCATGGCCTTTCGCGAAATGGATGAATCTGTTGTCCTCATCGCGGGGGGGCAAGACAAGAAGAGCGAATACACTGATTTAGGTCAAGCGATCGTCGAAACCACGAAAAGGATTGTCTTGTGCGGTCAAAATGCCGACCTCATTCTTAATGCCATACAAACGGCATGCAACCGTTCGGGTATCGGCTTTAACGAGTTGGAAATTGTCTGCGCAGAAGACTATGAACAAGCCGTTCGGCAAGCTCGAAATCTCGCCCTGCCGGGAGATACCGTCATATTCTCCCCTGCCGGAACTAGCTACGACCGCTACCACCATTTCGAAGAACGGGGCGACCATTTTCGCCGATTAGTCGGCACAATGATAGATGAAAACAATCCATAGCACAGCTCCCTAAACGAGTGTTGCCTGAACTTTTTTATCATGCTATAATTCAAACCGTTGCGGACGGCCCCATGGTCAAGTGGTCAAGACGTCGCCCTCTCACGGCGAATTCAGGAGTTCGACTCTCCTTGGGGTCACCACACACGCGGAAATGGCGGAATTGGCAGACGCGCTAGCTTCAGGTGCTAGTGATCAACAGATCATGCAGGTTCAAGTCCTGTTTTCCGCACCAAGCCATTGACCACCTATCGATAGATTCGTTTTTTATCAATAGGTGGTTTTGTTTTGTCCAAAAATGAATTCAACATGCATTGACTTATGTGGTCAATCGGCGTATATTCACATTTAGTGACCACATCGGTCAATGACAATGAGGGGTGATTCATTTGGACCTACTATTTCAAAACATGGATCCTGATAAGAAAGACAGAATCATTAACGCGGCGATTGAAGAATTCTCCCTGTATCCTTACGAGAAAGCATCTACCAATAACATCGTAAATAACGCTGGGATATCCAAGGGACTTTTGTTTCATTACTTCGGGAATAAACAAGATTTGTACGAGAAACTCATCGCCTTTGTACTAGACAAACTTTTCAATGAAATAACCTCAAAAGTTGAATGGGATGAAAGAGACCTATTCGAAAGAATAAAATCGATTGTCATCATTAAGTTGAAGGTTGGCCATGCCTATCCCAATATGTTTGATTTTATTATCAAAGTATTGTCGGGCAAAAACACAAATATGATCGAGGAGGTTAAAGATCTCTATAAAAAGTACGGGCTCAATATACAAGACTTGTTAAGTGATCTTTACACGAAAAATATTGATTATTCTTTATTCGCGGATCCTCATACGGTTGTTGAATGTGTCAACGTAATTCGTTGGACAATGGAAAAGTACGCGGAGGAAAATTTTCTAAAAATGGAAACGATGGGGGGCCTTAATTACGACAAAGTCAGCGCGGAGCTAGACACCTATATAGGCATCTTGAAAAAAACATTTTATAAATAAGTGATCGGGAGGATCATGACGTGATATCAGTAAAAAACCTATCTCATTCCTACGGAAACGAAGGGAAACTGGCGGTAAGTAATATTAGCTTCGAGGTGGGAAAAGGTGAAACATTTGGCTTCTTGGGGCCGTCTGGCGCGGGAAAGAGCACCACACAGAACATCCTGACAGGACTCCTGAAGTTGCAAAAAGGGGAAGCTACTGTTGCGGGCTACAACATCCGAAAGGTTCAAAACAAACGATTTAATAATATAGGCGTCTCTTTTGAACAGTCAAATGTATACAGCAAACTCACGGCGAAAGAAAATCTTGAGTTTTACGCAAAGCTATTTGATGTGCCCACTCGCGACCCCATGGAGCTTATCCACTTGGTAGGGCTGGATGGTAAGGAAAATGATCGGGCCGAAACATTTTCCAAGGGCATGAAACACAGACTGACTTTTGCGAGGAGCATGATTAATAACCCCCAGCTCTGGTTTTTAGATGAACCGACCACAGGTCTGGATCCTACCATCGCGGCCACCATCAAGAACATCATCAAGGAAAAAACGGCCGCCGGCACAACGGCCTTTTTAACCACGCATAATATGTACATCGCGGACGAATTGTGCGATCGGGTCGCTTTCATCATTGACGGCATTATCGTCCTGGTCGACACGCCCAAAAACTTAAAGCTGCAGTATGGGAAAAAACTGATTGATATTGAATATGTCAAGGACGGTAAAGTGGTGAAAGAAACACTCAAAACCCTTGAAGAACATGATAGACACCGGATCGGCGAGCTTGTAAGCAATTATGATATTCAAACCATGCACACAAAAGAAGCGACGCTGGAAGAAATATTCATACAAGTGACCGGGAGGGGCCTTGTCTAAGATGAAACTGTTCAGCAGCTATCTCAAGGAGATGAAAATTGCCGCTCGCGGCTTCTACTTCTACATTGAAATCTTTATGGCCGTCTTAATCTTGGTCATTCTCTTGTTTGCCGTTAAAGAGAATCCTGTGACTAGTAGTAAAGAATTCATTTATTACGAGATGAGCAATGAGTTAAAGGCCTCTTTGATTGACGATGACATAAAAAAAGGCGCACTCGAATTGGTTGNNACCTACAGTATTCAAAATGAAAGCAACGACGTTTGAAGTAGAAAACAAAGCGACCGGGGATGTCACATCGTACGCTTTTGACAAGGAAACTTATCAACTCGAAACCTACAAGGCGTATGACCTTACGAGCGGCGAGTTAGAAAAAACAATCTATATGGCCGCCGATGAAGATGAAATGATCCGGCTCTCCCACCAAGAAAAAAGGATTGGCGCAACCATCAAGATTGATGATCAGGGAAAGTCATCCTATCGCTATTATAACCAGGGTTATGAAACGGAAAGATACGAGAACCTTTTGTATGTGCTTCACAACGAAAACCCCGATAAGCTGCAAGAGGTGTATGAAGGACAAGAGATTACGACGCTCGGTGACACGGTACTGTTAAACAACCGCGAAAACCTTGTCCCTGTAATGATTATCCTTATGGGATCGCTCATGAGCTTCTTCATCGTTATGGCCTATATCTTTCTGGATAAGGACGAGGATGTCATACGCGCTTACGCGGTGACTCCGTCGTCTGTGTGGAAATATTTGCTATCGAAAACGATGGTAATCATGACAACCGTTTTAATATCATCTTCAATCATTACGATACCGATTATGGGCGCTCAAGCGAATTACCCCTTGTTTTATATCCTGCTTTTAATTTCGACATTTGCGTTTTCATCTTTGGGACTACTCGTTGCCAGCTTTTTTGATAACATATCAAAGGCGTTCGGCGTTCTGTACGCATTTGTGATTTTGATGATGTTACCGGCCTTGTCCTACTTCTTGCCAAGTTATGATCCCTTGTGGCTGAGGCTCTTCCCAACCTATCCCTTGCTGCAGGCTATGAAAGAGATCCTGATGGTGAAGACCGATGTAGGCTATGTGCTTATTTATAGCGGTGTATTCTTGGCGGGCGGTATTTTGTTGTTCTTCCTCGCGAATCAAAGATTCAGAAAGTCGCTAACTGTGTAGGGAGATCTGATGTGAAAAATATATTGAAAATCTTCTTTAGAGATTTAAAAACGGCGAGACGTGATTCTCTGGCGCTGATTATCGTGATCATGC
This sequence comes from Clostridiales bacterium DTU023, assembly GCA_001512945.1. Lineage (GTDB taxonomy): Bacteria > Bacillota > Clostridia > Saccharofermentanales > DTU023 > UBA4923. The sequence continues at coordinate 19,019 of LFTF01000054.1, forward strand.
CAATAGTCTTGGCCCTTGGGATAACGCTCTTCGTGCCCGGACTTAACGATACGACGGTCAATCTTGTGTTACTTAGAAATGACAAGCCCGCGCATATCGAGTACATGGAAAATTTCGCGAAAGTGGAGTTTGTTGACAACCGAACGGACGCGGTTAAGCGCGTAAACAACCGGGATGATGTCGTCGCGATGATACAAAAAGGCGACGGATATGAAATCATCCTCCAAGGCAATGAATCAGAGATCGTTGAAAATTACGCCGCCTCATTAAGCGCCCTATACGAATTGGGATCCACCGTTAATGAGACGACCGCCACCATGTATTCGTTTGGACATTCGGTATCACCTGTAAAGACCATGCTTGTCAATATGCTTATATCAATGACAATTATGTTGGCGGGTATGCTCATCGCGATCAGCATTGTCGGTGAAAAGGCAGACAATACAATCAACGCGATCAACGTCACTCCCGTTTCACAAACAGAGTTTGTGCTGGGCAAAAGCTTGATGGGCGGTTTCATCGCGCTGATATCCATTATTATCTCACTGCTGATCACAGGCTACTACGATATTAACTGGCTTATGATTATCCTTGTCGGCCTTTCATCCATGGTCCTTAGCCTTGTTCTTGGTTTTGTCCAGGGACTTGCGAGCGACGATGTTATCGAAGCGGCCTCGAACATCAAACTGATTATGTTGCCCGTTGCCGGATCAATCGTGGGATATGAGTTACTGTCCGCGAATTGGCAGTGGACCATGTACTGGAGCCCATTCTATTGGGCATACAAGGCAAATCAGCTGATCTTAAATAAAACCGCGGACTGGCCAACGGTACTGCTTTCTACAGGAATGGTCTTGCTATTATCTTCAGCTGTCTATTTTGCCCTAAAATCAAAAATAAGAGCAGGATTAAGCTGATCCGGATAGATTCTCAGCGTTCCCACGCGCCCGAGATCAGTTGACGGGCCGTATAAGAGCCAAGATCGATGCAGGATCGCAGCGGTAGGCCGGCGTACAAAGCTCTGAGAAAACCGGCATCAAAGCCATCGCCGGCTCCGATCGTGTTGGCCTTAACCGCGATGGCCTCCACCGCAATTTCCTCATACTCCAATGGTGTAGCGAAGTGAATCGGGTTAGGGCCGTCACGTGCCACGACCGTCAGTCCGCTTTTCGCCATAATTCGCGCGGCCTCAGGTAAGTATTGGCAGTCTGTAAAAGGACCAAATTCTTCAATGCCTGAACCGAGAACAATATCGCAAAGTTCCAGAATTTGCTCAAACTGACGGCGTCGAATAGGCGACAGACCATATGACTCCGCCCTCACATTGAGATCAAAGACAATCGTTGCCCCGTGTCGCTTTTGTGACTCGAGGTGAGAGATGAGATGATTGCCGCTCACTGCGTCATCCGTTATGAGCATACCGCTGGAAAAGATGAGATTATTGCCCTGCAATAAACCACCGGGGAA
>LFTF01000054.1:20613-32518 GCA_001512945.1 Clostridiales bacterium DTU023
CCCAAGCGGGCTAAAAGTCTTACCACATTGCCAACACTGCCGCCGCTGCGAAACTCAACAGCCTGCGGATCGATATCCTGCACGTCAGCCTGCATCCGATCCAAAGTGTCTCTAATTTTTCCGTACGGAATGATCAGGTCAGCACATACGTCACCGTAGCAGATCAGACGGTCCCACGCGCCTCCGGGACTGTTTCGAAGTTCTCTCGAAAACGCCTCGCTCAGCGTGACTTTTGCCAAGGAGCCCTCACTCATGACTCCAAGCTCCTAACGGCCATACAAAAAGCGCGCACTCGCTCGATGTCTTTTCTCAAAATGACGCCATTCTCCACGACGCTGGTACGAGTCAGGGAATCTACTCCACCCGGTCGCACAGCTCTGATCGCGTCACAGACGTTCTCCGGGCCGAGACCGCCAGCTAAAATAACGGGCACATCGACACGTCTCACGATCTCCGCGCTGAGCGCCCAATCATGAGTCACTCCGGCCGCGCCGATACCGGCAATATCGGAGGAAACGCTATCCAAAATCAAAAGATCGGCATATTGGGCTTTCCCCAAAGCGTCTTCCACGGCTTCTGGGCCGGTCATACCGACCGCTTCCATCAAACAGACATCCGGAGATGTCTCGCGTAAGCGCTCACGAAATCGTGCATCACCTGTAAACCCCGTGCATAGATGAAGCACATCGGGACGCAGCCGCGCCGTTTGTTCCAAAACCTTGCTCTCACTTGTCTGGACCGAGATTAGAACTTTTGTCGCCTTATCCCCTATCGCATTAAAGATGGCAGCAGCTTCAACTTCACTGATCTCACAGGGAAAATGTGTGCCGTCATCTCGGCCAACAAGTAAGCCGATGCGATCGGCCCCCGCCTCGACGCATGCCAGTGCCTCTGTGGCAGTTTGGATGGAATAAATCTGAATGATCATTTACACCTCAAAAAATAACTAGTAAACATGAAAAAGAATAGCAGATCGCGAGTTGGCTCGCGTCGATCTGTGAATCAACGCATCAATGCCGACAGTAACCACTCGGCAAACAAGTTGCGATCAGCTCCTAAAGCAAATTTACAGTTAGGTTCCAGAGGATAGACGCGCGGATCGACGATCGTTTGTCCATCGGCCGCTCCACCGATCCCTATCGAAAGGTGCCGCTCGAAACAATTTGTCAAAACGTCAAGCTTGATTGCGGCACAAACGGCCAAGGCATCGTGTACCGTTCCGGCATTCGGCTCAGCCAGCGGCTGCAAAGCGTCGTGGACCATGATGCGTTGATCAATCGTATTGGCGGCAAATTCGCACCAAGGGTTACTTCCCTCGCGCAGACGCGCCGTATGCGCGGAAGTGACGTACGCTTCATGTGTGGCGTCGAGCGGAACCCAAATAGTCGGCACTCCACAGTTGACAACTTTTTGAGCCGCTTCGGGATCAAACCAAATATTGAACTCCGCACTGGGACTATAATTGGTTATGCTTACCCCACCGCCCATGATATAAATTTCAGCCACGTTTTGGCACAAGGCTTCTGCGTCGATCGTTAAGGCGACACCGAGATTGGTCAAAGGACCAACAGCAATGATCGTCACGGGCTCAGATATTTTGGGGACTTCTTTTAAATAAAATTCCACCGCGGACATCGTCTCCGCTTGACGCTTGCTTGGCGGCAGCGAAAGATAGTCGTCATGGATTTGTATTTCTTCGCCATCGATGATAAGTGTTTTTCGCGGCGAGCTCTCCCAGCGAGAAGGTGTCAGGTCCTTTGTCAGGGGCTCCTTGCATCCTCTAAACACCGGTACATTCGAGCCAAATAAGTCCAAAACGCGGAGCGTGTTTTCCGTCGTCTTATCAATAGATTTGTTGCCCGCGACAGTACAGATCGCGACCACCTCCAGTTCCGGCGAGGCCAGCGCCGCCAAAATAGCGATGGCGTCATCCGAACCGGTATCGACATCGAGTATTACTTTTTTTGCCATAATGTTCCTGCTTTCCAAATCATAGTTTCAGTAAACCAGAGGTTACTGCCGAACAGCGACTATCGGTTCGGACCAAACATATCAAGTTCATCAACCAGATGATCATTCGAATCGGCATTCCACAATAGTTGTCACATTTTGAAAGGATTCGGTCCTTATCACATTCAATGTACTTCCAGATCATGCATGAATCAGCAACTGTTTCAACAACAGTTGACACTACCTTACGGTTATCAAACAAATATTTGAAACTCGATTTTATACGTATGATACTTATTCATTCATGCAATACCAAAATCTTCCAATGAACCTTTCCGATTATACTTGATCGTGGGGCATTGCTCAATTATTTTTGTTATGATGAAACTTGTCACAAACAATTAATCACTGACAGGTTAGGATAATTCTATTTGACTTTTCGCACTGACAGCAAAGCCATCGTTTCAATCGCCGTAAGGCAACTAGCTGAATCGGTGCGCCGACAAGGTGGCCTTGGTAGCTCGCTTAATGCGGGCATTACGGGTAATGAAGGTACAAAAATTCACGGCGACTTTGCAAATTATGCGGATCGTGATTTTCCAGGCCATCAGCTGTTCTCCGAAATTACACTTCAAACCAGCGTTCAGAGCGACTCTCTTCCTTTTCATCTTCTTGTACAGGGGCGTTGTGACATGGTGGCTATTTCCCCGGAGGGTCGCGTCACACTCATAGAAGTCAAAGGATTCCGTGGTCACGCGCGCTCAATCCCACAGGACGGCGATCCCGTGCACTTGGCTCAAGCATTAATCTATTCACATATGCTGTTTGACAGTGATTTCTTTGACTCCCAGGGATTTGCAACTCAAGAGATTGACGTCCAGCTCCGTTACATCGCGTTCGAGAGTGGCGAAACACACATTGTTCAGAATTCGTGGACCCGAGAAGCACTGACATCCCATTTTCTTCAAATATGCGCAGCGTTTACAAAAGCGATGGTACCTCTTTACGAGCATCGCTTTACCCGTAATGAATTGAACCAGAAGGCTTCCTTCCCCTATGAACAGCTTCGGGACGGTCAAAGGCAGATGATGCAAGAAGTCATCGCCGCCGTCCGGGACAAGGCGGTTCTGTTCGTCCAGGCCCCGACGGGCATCGGGAAAACAATGGCGACTCTTTATCCCGCGATCAAAGCGCAGGCAAACGGGTTAACCAACCAGATTTTCTACCTGACACCGACACGATCACAACGGAAAATCGCGGAGAGCACCCTGGATGACCTTGAATCACAAGGATTTTATATCCGTTCGCTTACTCTGCGCGCCAAAGAACAGATATGCCTGTCACCTGAGCATTTTTGTGACATCAAGCAATGTCCTTACGCTATCCGATACTACGAACAACTGCAGGACGCGTTAGAGAAGAGTTATGAGCACAGGCGGTTGCTTCCGGAGGATGTGCAGGCTCTCGCAAAAGCACATAACCTGTGCCCGTTTGAGTTCTCACTGGCACTCATGCCAACTGTCGATGTCGTTATTTGCGACTATAACTACATTTTTAATCCGAGAATCAGATTTCAAAACTTCCTGGCCGATCCCAAGCAGCGTTATACTCTGCTGGTCGATGAGGCACACAATTTGGCGCGCCGGTCGCGCGAAATGTTTTCGGCCGTTCTGACAATCTCCGGTCTGTTAGCTCTGAGAAAGGGACTCGCGCAGTGTCGTCCTGAACCAGGAAATGATCGGCGAATTCACGATTCAGCATGCCTGTCATCTGACCGCCTAATCCAATCACTAACCCAATTCCGTGAACTGTTGCTTGGTACTGACGCTCAGGCAACAGAATCAGCTCTTTATGAAGAGTTGAAAGCACACCATCCTGTTAAACGCGATCAATTCCTCGCTACAAAATCGCTCCCCCCGCGATTACTTGCGGAAGTTGCCACACTTGCGGGCATTATGACACGCTTTTTCGCGGATCACCCGGAATTCCCCGGCCGCCAGGCGATGATGATCCCCTATTTCGATCTGTTGTATTTTCTACGCGTTTCAGAACGCTATTACAGTGACTCCTACATTACGACGTGGCGTACAGGAGAAAGGGAAGAACTCTACATGACTCTGCTGGCACTTGATGCGTCGACACTTTTGACGGATATTTATCGCGATCAGTCCCCCGTAGTCTTCTTCTCAGCGACACTGTCCCCTCTGCCCTACTACACCTCGTTGCTTGACGCGCGAACGACAACCGAACGTCCTGAAATAGTCAATCTGCCATCGCCATTTCAAAAAGAACGTCGTCTTGTCATTTGTTACGAGGCACATTCGCTTCGGTATGGCGACCGCTCTCAATCTATGGCTTCCATCGCACGCCTCATACGCGATGTCGCCGGTTTGCGTAAAGGTCACTATCTCGTCTTTTCGCCTTCTTTTTATTACCAGCGCCAGCTTGCGCGGGCATTGTCAGATCTCAAAGCACAAGACATCGAATTCCTCGCACAGCCGCAACGGATGACTGACAAACAAAAGAACGCATTTCTTGCGCGTTTTCAGGAAGCAAGGAGCGTAAAATCACTGGTAGGACTCACGGTTATCGGCTCACTGTTCAATGAAGGAGTCGACCTTGTCGGCGAAGAGCTCACCGGCGTCATCGTTATCGGTACAGGGATTCCGGGCATGTCGCCGGAGCGCGATATCCTGCGCCAGTATTACGACGCAAAAACAGGAAGTGGGTTTGAATACGCCTATGTTTGGCCTGGATTTAACCGTGTCACTCAGGCAGCCGGCCGTCTGATTCGAAGCGAAGATGATTTTGGTATTGTGCTGTTGATCGATGACCGCTACGGTAGATCCGACTACCGGCAACTTATCCCAGAGGATTGGAGCGCACACCACATCGAGAACCGTGATGAATGTCTCGAAGTCATCGATATGTTTTGGAAAGATTACAATTAAAGCGATTTGAGATCGATATGACCTTTACTCTGTAGCATCTCCATGATCCGGCAAGCCGTCGGTGTTTGCGCGAGACCTCCAAGTGCTGTCTCGCGAAGCGCGACAGGCATCATCCTCCCAATCGAACCCATCGCCTGAATGACCTCGTCGACGGGAATCCTGCTCTCCACACCTGCAAGCGCCATCTCCGCCGCAATGATCGCATTGACAGCGCCTATCGCATTGCGCTTGATGCACGGGACTTCCACAAGGCTCGCGACCGGGTCGCACGTCAAGCCGAGGAGATTCTTCAATGCGATTGCGAGCGCATGGCCCGACTGCAAGGGAGTGCCACCAGCGGCTTCTACAAGCGCTGCAGCGGCCATGGCAGACGCAGAGCCGACCTCAGCCTGGCAACCACCTTGTGCGCCCGACAGTGAAGCCTGATTGCCAATAAGGATGCCGACGCCCCCGCTCGTGATAAGGAAATCGAGTTGTTTGCGCCTATCAAGTTTGAGACGGTCACGAAAAGCCAGAAGAACGCCGGGAACAACTCCGGATGAGCCTGCCGTCGGTGTCGCGCAGATGATACCCATAGAGGCATTGACTTCATTGATCGCGACTGCATTCATGGCCGCTTCCAAGTAATGGCTATCTCCCAGAGGAGAACCCATCGAACGATATTCGAGGAGACGCTTAGCATCTCCGCCGCTCAGTCCGGAAAAGCTATCCACTCCTTTCAGACCATCCGCAGCGGCTTTCTCCATCACCTCAAGGTTTCTCTCCATTTTGTCCAAGATAGCCGTCTCATCGAGCGCGCCCAACGCTACTTCACGCTCGAAAAAATAGCGAGATAAGGCCTTTTTTTCTTGATGACAGATCTCATTTACTTGCAGATATTGTTCTATTAGCATATTAATTTCCCCGATATACTTGCCCGTCTAAACCGTGTCAGACTCACGCTTCAACGCGCTCAAAAATACAATTGTCCCGACATCTTCAATGAGCTCAAAACCCCGTAACGCACGCTCAGGGATTTCTCCGTCCGTCGCGATGAGCATCAGTGCTGTCTCGCCTCGTGCTTTTCGCGATACTTCCATCTGGCTTACGTTGACCTTTTCATCCGCGAGTATATGTGTAACCCGTGCAATCAAACCAGGACGATCACGGTGAAAAATGAGAACGACCGGTTCATCGCAACTAACATGAACATCGAATCCATCTATTTCAATGAGATCGATCATGCCGCCACCGGTCGATATACCCGTCACACTCATGGAACGATTGTCTTTATGCATGAAGAGCCTGGCAGTGTTCGGATGTTCTGTGATCTCACCGGAGGTATTGATCCGGACTTTCATGCCCGCCTTGTCAGCGAGTTGATACGCGCTTCGAATCTCAACACTTTCCGTGGAAAGCCCGAGTAGTCCCGCGATAAGCGCCAGATCTGTGCCGTGTCCTTTATAAGTGTGACCGAACGACCCGTATAAAGTTATATCCACCTTATCAGGCTGTTCACCAAAGATTGAACGCGATGCCAAACCGATACGAACAGCCCCTGCTGTATGTGAGCTCGAGGGTCCAACCATAACGGGGCCGATAATATCAAACAGACTTCGAAATATTGTCATAAGCCATTCTCCCCTGGGCTACCCTGTTCATCAGGCAACGTTTGTTGTTCACTTACATGCCGTTTTGGGATCAAAAAGTCGGGACATTGATCGAGTAACGACAGCCGATTGTAACGCTTTTCCATCTTATCTTCAATCCAGCGGTCCGCAAGACATGATACCTCTGCGCGTATCTCAGATGCCGCTTGAAACCGATATAGCTTTGGCAGGGATGCCTTCATAATGTGTCGCAATAAATCAACAGCCCCCCTTGAAAGGGTAATAGACGCTTCCTTCTCGTAACGCGACATTTCCATCCTGCAAACTAGGCCGCCCTCGCGAAAATTGAAACGCCACGGTTCGTCGATTGCCCCTCTGCAACACACGCATACTTCAAGGCAGGGGGCCACTCCGATCTCTTCCATAAGCCGCATCGTTCCCATACGAGCGATGAAAACAGGGTCATCCGCTACCGAGATTTCATGGATCGTGTACGCCCATAAATCATAGATTCTTCTTTGAGGCTCGTCATTGCGTGCCACATCTGAAAAAACCTCTGCCGCGTGCGATGCGGCGGCGAGACGGTCGAGATCTTGTGAAACGGCAACGAACGATTCTATCACGGAGCCGTCCTTTACCGTGTATCTCGATTGCTGTGAAGAAAGCGTAAAATCAGATAGTGAAAATAATTGAGTAACGCCTCTGAGCCTGCTTCGGAGACTCTCGCTGGCCGGTGCCAAAGCCGTGATCAATCCCAGCTCCGGCGTGAGCAAGTGAAGGAGTCGGTGCCTGTCTTTCCATGGAAAAGAGTTCATGACAAACGCCTTGGTCTCAATCGTACCCACGGCCCTACTCCTCTCCGAACAATCCTGCTTCCTTCAGGTCCTGAGGTCTGTTTTGCCAGTCGGGTTTAACCTTGACAAACAATGAGAGGTAGACACTTGCGTCGAGCAGTTTCTCAATTGATTCGCGAGCTGATATGCCCATGGATTTGATTTTCGATCCACCCTTTCCAAGCAAAATTTGCTTGTGGGACGATCTGGAACAGAGTATAACCGCGTCAATTTCAACACGTCTTAATCGTTCTTGATCATTTTTCAGATCATTAAGAGACTCTTGTTCTTCGAACCGTTCAATAATGACCGTGACACCATAAGGAATTTCTTGATTAGTCTGTGTGAGAATTTCCCGACGAACAAGCTCAGCTGTGAGCATACGCTCTGTTTGGTCTGTTTCATCGCTCAAATCGAATATGCGGCGTCTCACCGGTAATAAACGCTTGATTTCATCAATCAAGCGATCGATGCCGTCACCATCAAGCGCAGATATCGGTACGTAAGCATTGAGCTGATAAAGATCATCGTATGCTTTGATGAGGGGTAAAATATCCTCTTTGGGGGCTCGATCAACCTTGTTGATTATTAGAATCACGGGCTTGTTCCCATGTTTTGCTTGCTCTATGACCTGACGTTCGAGCTCTCCGACAAAGGGATTCCAGGAGGCATCAATCATAACGGCAACAACATCAGCTTGGCTAATTGCTCCCGATGCTGCCTTCATCATGGACTTCCCGAGCACATTTTTAGGTTTGTGCAGTCCCGGCGTATCCAGAAAAGCGATCTGATATTCATCCGTTGTCAAGACGCTCCGAATCGCGCTACGTGTGGTTTGAGGTTTGGCAGATGTGATAGCGAGTGTGCGCTCAGATAGCTCGTTTAAGAGTGTTGATTTGCCGACGTTCGGACGCCCGGTCAAGGCGACAAACCCGCAGGGCACTTCAAGAAGATCTGCCATTAGGCGTTTCTGCAAAGCAATCATCTCGACTTCATCTTCCCGGTCGACATGATCGTATCCCAATAAATGAAGTATTCCGTGAATAACGAGAAATTTGAGCTCGTGTTCAAAAGAGTGCCCCAGTGACTCCGCTTGCTTGGATACAATCGCCGGCGCGATGACAATGTCACCAAGGAAGAGTGTTTTCTGCGCCCCTTCTTCTCCGGCTAACTCCCACAGAGGAACTGCAACAATCGGGTTGCCATTTGACATTTCCCGAGCCGGAAACGAGAGAATATCTGTTTCCAAATCTACCGCACGCTGTTCGCGGTTTAGCTTACGCATCGCGCGCGGACCGATCAGCGACCAGTCAACAGAAATCCGAACACCGTCTGCCATCAAGTTCTGAACAAACGGAGTCGAAAAAAGAGCGTGTGTCGCAGCTTCGCGGACAATGGGTACTACTGGACCCAAAGGAAAGACACGCTGCCGGTTGCAATGGTTAAGCTCAATCATAGTTAATCCTGTAATCATTCATCGTCATATTGACGATCCTTAGCAGTCCGTTCAAGTGTTCTCGCTGCTGGTTTATAAGGAACACGTTCATGGAAGTGACCAGAGTAAACCTGGAGAAAAGATTGCGTAATCGTTTCAATATCAGCAAACGACAAACCCGATTTTTTTAGTTGATCCTGATCAATCTTTCCCCGAATGATTTGACTGATCAATTTCTCCGCATCTTCAAGTTTATGCACCCCTTCGGACCGCATAGCAGCCTCGACTGAATCGGCAAGCATGACAATTGCGGATTCACGAGAACTCGGTAGCGGTGTGCGGTAGCAGAACGATTCGACCGGCGGCGGTGCCCCACCTTTGGCTTCAGCCTCCGCAATAGCTTTATCATAAAAATACTGGAGACGTGTCGTCCCGTGGTGTTCATTGGCAATACGCAGCAGCGGTAGCGGCAGTCTATATTTCCGACCAAGCGTCATGCTGTCCTCAGGGTGTCGCGTAATGATCCGCGCGCTCTCGAGGGGAGTCAGACGATCGTGTGGATTATCTCCCAACTGATTTTCGGTAAACATGAGTGGCGACTCGAGCTTGCCTACGTCGTGAAAATAAGAACCGACACGTGCGATCATCGCATTCGCTCCGATTGCCTCGGCAGCGGTGTCAGCGAGATTCGCGACCATCATAGAGTGTTGCGACGTTCCGGGCGCTTCAACAAAAAGACGCTTCATCAAAGGATGTCCCGGCTGTGAAAGCTCAATCAAGCGCAAGGGCGAAACCGTGTTAAAGATCAGCTCAAAGAGTGGCATAATTCCGATTCCGATAATGACGGATAAACCACCTGATACAGTTGCCTGAGTGACGTTAGACGTAATCAATCCCCACGATTCTTTCTGGAGTAGTCCAACTAACATTGTCGTCATGGCATTGACAAATGATGTGGCAAGGATAATACGCGCATAATTGTCGTGACGGTTCGTTCCTTTTGTAAAGAGAGCGGCAATCGTACAACCCAGGATCGCGACTATAGGAAATGTCGGGTTGAACGCAGTCATCGGCATGGTGATGATGATAAGCATCGAAGACAAAAATATCGAAGTGCGAAGGCCAAAATACGCTGTAACAACAACGGCTGCGAAATAAATGGGCGATGCCAGCGGGTAATCACGTGCCAAATAAGCAGACATGACAAGTGGAAGCAGAACAGCAAGAAGCAACGCCAGGATATTGCGCGGAGTCGCAAACAGCAGATCGGAAGAATACCTCGCGAAATAGAGAATTGCAACCAAGCTGACAAGCACAACAAGCGCGAGTGTTGAGCCAAATCGCACCCAGTCAAACCCCGCTCCGACTGTCAAGTTGAGTTCATCGAGCATCGCCTTCGCCTCAGGCGATATCACTTCGCCCTGGCTGATGATCCGGACGCCCCGGTTAACCATAACAGGGTTATTTATAACACGTTCATAAGCAGCTTTTCTTGCTTTATCCGTCGCATCTTTATTGTATTCAACATTTGGTTGCAATAATAGCGACAACAGACGCCCCGTCAATGCGGCATCGTCAGTATAATATTCCAGCGTTTCGTCAAGTCGGATCACTGTCTCACTGATCGATGCGCGAAGACCGGCAGAATCTAACGTTTTCGCGACAATCGCCCCTGTCTCCGACAGTATGGTTGCCGTCAAATGCTGGAATCGATCTTCATCCATTCGAATCATAGCGTCAGCGTCACCGGATGGCAGAACAACCCCAAGCGATTGATCGATCGCTGAAATAAGTGACGATATGGCGATCCCGATCTCTTGGCTGTCCGGCCGCCTCGGACGCTCTATCGACGAGCCCTGTGTGCCTTCACCCGGCAATTCACTCTCGGTAGGATCAGGTATAACCTGAATGATGGGTTCCCTGTAAAGTGCATCTCTTTTATCTTGAACCTGTGCGATCAGGCTCTGTATCATTTCATGCGAAGCGTTACTTTTTTCCTCAGATCGTATCATCACGTTCTGGACATGAGACATTTCGACCAGTGCCCGGCGCACTGTCTCCGCCTCATCTGCAATATCACGCGGTGCGGAGATATCGTACGGGCTGATATCGCCGACTTGAAGATTAAATTGACGAGGTGTGGAGCCTATATAGACAGTGATCACCATCGCAGCTATCGCGAGCAGTGCGAAAAGCGAGTTGATGGCAACACGGGTTTTCTTTTGGCGTTTTATTATTTTCACCGATTGTACCTCCTGCTCGGCGATTCCTTCTGACGGGACGTCTCGCGATCGTATGCTCGGATAATACGTTGAACCAGGGGATTTCGAACCACATCGCGCTCTGTCAGACGCACACTCTTGATCCCCTCCAGTGATTCAAGCAGTGAAGCCGCGTCTTCAAGACCACTACTGCGCCGGGAAGGCAGATCAATCTGGGTAATATCCCCTGTAACCACTGCTTTTGCGTTGTATCCGATCCGGGTAAGGAACATTTTCATCTGTTCACGCGTCGTATTCTGTGCTTCATCAAGAATGATAAATGCATCGTCAAGTGTTCGACCACGCATATAAGCTAACGGTGAAATTTCTATCTCCCCACGCTCAAGATGTCTCTGGTATGTTTCGAATCCCATCAAGTCGTTGAGTGAATCGTAAAGCGGCCTCATATATGGGTCTACCTTGCTTTGCATATCACCGGGCAAAAAGCCGAGATTCTCTCCCGCTTCGATCGCGGGGCGTGTGAGAATAATGCGGGATATTTCATGAGCTCTGAAGGCTTTCACTGCCATCGCAACGGCAAGGTATGTTTTCCCCGTGCCTGCGGGCCCGATCGCAAACGTCAACTCATGCGTGCGAATGGCTTGAACGTATACTTGCTGGCCGGCAGTCTTCGACGAAATCGGACGGCCCTTCGCATTTACGCAGATTAAATCAGGCGAGAATTTCTCTGCCTCGCTCAGTGATCCCGCAGATGAAGCATCAATTAGATAACGTGTAAGTTGCTCCGTAACAGGTGCTGCTCCTGATTGGCAGAGTTCATGCAAACGTTTTATAATTCTGCTTGCCGTTTCGACCGACTCTCTGTCTTCGCCTCGTATCACAAGACCATCCGCCGTTGAATCGCAAGTCACATTGAACGCATTCG
>LFTF01000054.1:32583-33957 GCA_001512945.1 Clostridiales bacterium DTU023
TACGCGATCCGATCCTCGTTAAGTGCCGGAATAAGGACACTTTCGTCTTTCCTCACAGTAATCGTAATCGATTGATCACCTAACTGCTTGGAGATGTTGTCGCCGACTGTACGCAGATAAGGAACAACATAGGAATCTATCTTCGACGGATCGATGATCGCTTTAATTTCAAAGGGAGACAGACGCGAGTAGCCGACGCCGTTAATTAAGATCACGTCCTGGCTCGTACGTACTTCAGTTGTCGCTACTTTGCGCTCATCATTGACTGCGATTGCCTGCGCTCCGAGCGCTGAGAGTTCATTAATAAACTGTCTGACAACAGCATCCTGCATCATATAGCCATCAAGTGGGGAAAGCATGATCACTACCCCTGCATTCTTCGCAGCCCGAAGACCTGCGAACACAGCGTACTGTTCTTTTTCTTCAACAATACGCAAATAACTCTCGCCCTGACCGCTCGCAAGCTCCGCTTCGAGTTCGCGCAGGTACTCGTAAAGGCGCGCATTGCGGTTGTTAAGATCCTCATTCTTCTTCTGGTAATCGATGATCGCGTTTTGCAACTCCTGGAGACTCTTGCCACCAAGGTTAGTGGTATTAAGATTCTTCATTAGAAGTGCGATTACAGCACCAACCAAAATACAGACCAACAAAATCGAGCTGTATTGTAACCATTTCTTGTTCATGCTTACTCCTCGCTTCTCGCCTGCCATGTTACGGCATCCAAAGCAAATCAATATAGGGAATGAAATCACGCGTCCGAGAGAAAGACGGTATCTCAAGAATCTCTGTCGTTACAATACCAAGCCTAACACCGATTATTTTTTGTGTAAGATGGGCAAGATACGAGTCCGATTCGACCGCCAATGACATCGTCTCCAAGGGTCCAATTGCGGAAATGACGTAAGGGGGCATTTGCCGTACACCGTAACAAAGAATTGTCGGGCCCACACAGTTGATCTCCGATACAGCTGTTAGCCGCACACCATTAAATGCGATCGCACGAGCTCCCGACGACCAGAGCAGATTGATCACATAATTGATCGTGCTGTCGTGGATCACTGACTCAATCGGATCGGCAAGCGGATCGTAGTTGAGCTTGTCGTCAAGCGTTAGGATAATACCACTCCCAGACACGTCAGTCATTCCAGCGAGTAAAGCATTTTTACGCAGTTCTGCAATGATTTCTCCTATATCCGTGTCATCGTTAAAGCCACTGAGAAGAGTTTTTTTACGATCTTCCAGCGTAAAATTTTGAGACTGCAAAACTTTGTTTTGAGCCTCTTCGTCTTCGAGATCTTGTTTAGCCTGCCTGATCGCAATGATATTTATATCTCCGTCCGTGCGTTCGAAGGCCCATTGTTTAACCAAAAAACC
>LFTF01000054.1:34069-39786 GCA_001512945.1 Clostridiales bacterium DTU023
GGCAAAGGATATGTTGGCCCGTTACCGGGTGAGTAAACGCTAGCTCTGACGCATGTAGCAAATGAAAAGTGGTTTTTCTTTTCTTCCTTGTTCCGCCGTAAAGTGTGTCACCGACGACAGGATAACCGATGTACGCAAGATGCACCCTTATTTGATGCGTTCTCCCCGTTATAAGTCGGCATCGGAGGTGCGATGTTTCGCCGTTACTGCTCAACACTTCAAATTCAGTTTTTGCAATTTTTCCATCGGCCCGAACCTCCATCTTTTTGCGATTGATATCTCCTCGGGCAACAGGCGCGTCAATTAACCCTCTTTCTGTGCGGGGTAAGCCCCAAACAATTACATCGTATAAGCGGTCAACCTGGTGCTCTCGGAATGCTTTAGCGATCTTCTCGTGCGTACGGTTGTCGCGAGCAATCAGTATGACCCCGGAAGTATCTTTGTCAAGCCGATGCACAATCCCCGGCCGGTCGCTTCCTCCGACATCCGATAGTGTGTCAGCGAAGCGTGCCAGCACAGCATTGACGAGTGTTCCCGATTCATGTCCGTGTGCCGGATGGACAACAAGCCCCGCAGGTTTGTCAATGACCGCAAGCCAATCATCTTCGAAAATAATATCAAGATTAATAGGTTCCGCCTTGGGAGTTCTATCGATTTCCCGCTCCGGAAACACAACATAAACCTCATCGCCTTGCAACAGAATGGCGCTGGGATTAACTGTCTGCCCATTTACGAGCACGTGCTTTCCTGCGATCCGACGCTTCCATTGTTCACGAGAAAAATCTGGAAAACGCAACGCAAGCCATTTGTCTAATCTCGCGCCCCTGTCATCGCTCGACACTAACAATTGTTCAGAGTTCACGATTATTCCTCGGGATCGACCGGATCAGGTTTACTGTTCCGCTCGCCTTTCTTAAACTGCGTCGTGAGGAAATTGTGATCGATGAACGCAAATATAATCAGCAATCCGGCACCCACAGTCACCATAGAATCCGCCAAATTGAACGTCGGAAATACGAAAGACCCAAACGTAAATGAAAGAAAATCCGCGACAGCGCCGATACGTAAACGGTCAATTAGGTTTCCGGCGCTACCGGCAGCGAGAAGTATCAAAACAATTCTGGCCTTTTGATTTTCAATCTTGCTGAGATACCAAAGAAGTGCCAGAAGAACCACAGATGAAAGAATTGTTAAAAAGGTAAGACCCCATGCTTTATCCGCGAAAATGCTCCAGGCTGCTCCCTTATTGTAGGAGCAGTGCAATTCAAAAAATCCCGGGATAACAGTCACCGAACCACCCGCACCTATCAACCGCTCAGCCAGTCCCTTGGTCCATTGGTCGAGCACTATCAACACTGTAAATATTATCGCCGCCATATTGAGAGTTCCTCTACATTTTCGTATGGGGAGCGCCACATCCCGGTCATTGTGCCTTCAACTTCATCGCCGTACCAAACCATCGTTGCGGTCGTAGCAAGACCGATCACCGGGACAATTGAAAATACACGCGACAGCGAGTCAGCGTATACCTGTCTCAGGGCTTCTACATCAACACTTTCGTCCATAGCCCCAATCAAGTGTCGAGCGTCACGCAGAATGCCGATATCCTTGTCATCGATTACTTCCCACCAATGGTAAATTCCCATTGTATCAAGTCCGTCCAGATAATCGAGCGGATCTAAAAAGAGATCGCTACTGTCAGTTAGAAGCGCTGCATCATATCGTGCATTGCGAAGCTGAGCAAACCAATCCTCGCGACCGATCTGAACAACAATTAGCTGACGGTTAAGCTCAAGTAATCTCGTCCTTAAATTTCCGACCAGACGAGCCGGTATAAAACCTTCCGGCACGAGTAGCGTGAACGCTTTCCGATCTGCAGACCCAGGCTCGGGCTCTCCAACTTCATCGTAATCGTTGGCTTGCGCATCCGATAAGAAACGGTCCGACAATTCCGAAACGATGGGAGCAGAAATCCCACTTCCGGGAATCCGCCAATCACCTGCAATAAGCGGGTAGTATGCCCTCTCGAGAGGCGCCGCGAGTTTATCAGAACTAGAACCAGTTTGTAATACATAAAGCAAGGCGTTCCGATTTTCAATGGCCTGTTCATTGCGTCCACTGAAAAACAGAGAAACGAAACCCGGCATATCAAAACGCTGCTTTCTGATACGTGAGCGGTCCGCGAATAATGATGCCTCCGTAGAATCCATGAGCAGAATGTCGAGCTCTCCACGATCATATGCTCGCGAGGCCTCCAGAATAGTCTCGAAGGCGACCGCTTCAAGCCGTCGGACTCGGCCTTCCGGTATTACGCGGGAAACAACGAAACCGCCGTCCATTTGAGAAGATTCGATCATCCATGCGCCGCTGCCAACAGGCCCATTCATTGAACGGGTATCAACATCGTCCTCCGGAATAACGGGAAAGACGAGGAGTCCGGCAAAATCAGGGTCTGGTATCAGCAATTCGATAACAAGCGCACCTTGTTCATCGACTGACATCGAATCAATGTTGTCCAGGCAGTGCCTTCGGTAGAGCGTGATACCTGAGAAATTTTCCGGATAGAACAGATCTTTGATGTCGTACAGGATTGTTTGGTCCTTGTGTTGTGTCGCGGATGCAGAAGCAGTGAGATCATGCTCGGTGAATATCTCTGATTGAATTGCCAGGTATTTGGCTAAACAAGCGCGGACATCACCCGCTCGCACCTGTCTGCCATCGTGGAATGATTTATCTTTCCGGATGGTGATTGTGCAAGTAAGGCCATCTAGAGACCAATTAATAGATTCGGCGAGAACCGCAGTAAGAACGCCATCATAACCGACATCAAAAAGCGGTTCGTAGACAAGGCGCAGAAGTGAAGCTGTCGCGTAATGCTTGGGATAGAGAGGGTTAAGATCTCGCTCCAAACGCGTGGCAACTCGCGCGGTATTGGACGGTGAATCGTTGACAGGCGGAGGCAACGTTGGTCTTGAAACCACGTTCTCATCTTGCGTTTCGACTGGAGTGATACCGGCTTCACTGCCTTGGCATGAACACAGAGCCATGACCAAAATACAGACAAGCGCGACGGTCAAAATTCGTTTCATCGTTCCTGTTATCCTAATGCCCATCATGCCCGACAGGTTGTTTTTTTACGCGTCTCGGCAACAAATTCAGAGTACCATAAAGAAGCCATGGGTGTAAAAAAAGAAAACGAAACGAGCTGTGCACGTAGCGCACTCTAAGTCCACTAACAGCCCGTTTCAATGATATGCTTCACGACTTGTCTCGGCGTGTAGCCGCGGAGATTATTTCGCGAAATCGCTGTACCGACTTTCCCGAATCATGCTGACCTTAATCTGTCCGGGGAAATTCAATTCCTGCTCGATCGTTTTACAGATCTCATGGACAAGTAGCGGCATCTCTTCGTCAGACACTACCTCTGGCAAAACGATAACTCGGATCTCCCTGCCCGCTTGGACTGCATAAGATTTTTCCACTCCGGGAATCGATTCGGCAATCTCTTCCAGTTTTTCAATACGTTTGATATACGTTTCGATATTTTCGCGTCTGGCTCCGGGACGGGCAGCAGAAATAGCGTCTGCCGCTGCCACCAGACATGCAATCGCCGTTTCCGGTTCCACATCTCCGTGATGCGATTCGATGCTGTTGATGGTTATCGCGTCAAGCTTATAACGACGCGCGAATTCACTGCCCAGCTGCACATGAGAACCGTCCATCTCGAAATCGACTGCTTTGCCAAGATCATGCAACAAGCCCGCTTTCTTCGCGGCATTGATGTCGAGCTCGAGCTCTGCTGCTAGCATACCCGTAATACGGCACACCTCGATTGAGTGTTGTAGCGCATTTTGCCCATAACTCGTCCTGTATTTCAAGCGTCCGAGCATATGAATAATTTCTTGTGGTAACCCCGCGACACCCGTCTCGAAAACAACCTGTTCTCCCGCTTCTCGCATGGAGTCTTCGACCTCACGTGTCGCCTTACGGATCATCTCTTCAATGCGGGTCGGGTGAATACGTCCGTCCTGGACAAGTTTCTCAATGCTGATCCGGGCGATTTCACGCCTAATAGGATCAAAGCTCGACAATATGACCGCCTCTGGCGTGTCATCAATGATCAGGTCAACGCCTGTCAATTGTTCAATAGCCCGTATATTCCTGCCTTCACGGCCGATTATGCGGCCTTTCATTTCTTCATTTGGCAATGTAACGACCGACACTGTCGCTTCAGACACATAGTCGGATGCGTAACGCTGAATCGTGCTAACGACTATTTCACGCGCTTTAGCAGACGCAGTCGCTTTCGACTCGTCTTCTATTCGCCTAAACATAACCGCCATATCGTGACGATACTCAATTTCGGCTTCACCAAGAACGATTTGACGCGCGTCCTGTATAGACAGTCCGGCAACCCGTTCTAGTTCGGCTTTTTTTTGTATTTCCATTGTCGCGAGTTCGTCTTCACGGACGTATTGAGCTTCCTCGCGTTCCTTGTAATGTTTTTCTTTATCTTCAAGACTTTGCGAACGACGATCTAACGTAGTTTCTTTTTGGTCGATTCGCTGACGATCACGGGTTAACTCTTGTCGCTTTTCCCTGACGTCACTTTCCAAATTAAGTTTTGCTTTGTGTACCTCTTCTTTGATTGAAAGAAGAATCTCGCGCTTTCTCTCTTCACCTTTTTTGATGGCTTCGCCAACCACGGCGACAGCCTCTTCCTCTGTTCTTTGTTTTGATACCAGTAATTCCTGGCTCTTCTTGCTA
This sequence comes from Clostridiales bacterium DTU023, assembly GCA_001512945.1. Lineage (GTDB taxonomy): Bacteria > Bacillota > Clostridia > Saccharofermentanales > DTU023 > UBA4923. The sequence continues at coordinate 38,837 of LFTF01000054.1, forward strand.
TACCCTTTATTAAAAAACAGTGCCGTCAATATCCATGCGACGATGGCACCGGCAAGCAATCCGATAAACACATATAACCATTCGATGGTAATCACCTCCATATATAATTATCAAGTTTCAAAAACGATTTCATCATGATAAACGTTAATGATCGTCACGTGCGAAAAGCACATGCTGATCGTTTATTCTACTCAACAGTGTATGTGGCGTATGATTAATTGTCAATGAATACGCATGAAGAATAAGACACCTTTGCGAAAAAAGACGGATGCCTTTCAGCACCCGTCTTGAAGCCGAAAACTACGTGCGGTTCGTCAGATGCGTGTATATACACTCTCCACAATTTCTTTTGTCAAAATCCCCGCCTCTTCGATGTAAGCCTTACAACTCTTTTCAGCTGTCTGCCTGATCGTCTCATCCTTGATTCCAGCGAGGTTGATACGAACGTTCATGACGGCCGATTGAAGCGCGGCATGCGCGAGAAGTCCCGCTACTCCTGCATCCGATATACAGTTTTTGTGACCATAACGAGTAATCGTTTCGAGGTGTTTCAATAGTTCAAGTGCCCTGCCCGCTGTTTCGAGCGGAACCTCCATCGCGATGATCGTCGCGTCAGCGATGGCTTGACTTCGGACCGTCTTTTCCGCGTCCGTGTCTTTGGGAAGAGCGAGCGCATCCATATACTGATTGAATGCCTCAATGTCGCGATCGATCAGGTCCACGAACTCGTCCTGCAGATGAACAATGGCACGCCAGTCAGATTGCACGGCTACTTTCGTTGTTTCATCATTTTCCTGATACGATTTTTTGTTGACGGTCAGATTGTATACCATCTGTCCCAACGCTGCCCCCAAAGCTGCCACAAGTGCCGAAACACTGCCGCCTCCGGGTGTCGCACTGGCAGATGCTGTATGTTCTATATAATCTGTAATTACCATATGCTTGAATTG
>LFTF01000054.1:39886-47491 GCA_001512945.1 Clostridiales bacterium DTU023
AACTTTCTCTGTTCCCGCTCCGAGTCGGCGTCTCGGCATCAGATCAATCGCCTGAGCCGCACACATCAGTTCAATGGCGATCACACGGCTCGTGTTTTCCGAGACCATGCGGGCTTTTCTTGCAGCAATGGCCCCCATACTGACGTGGTCTTCTTTGTTCGCCGATGAAGGAATCGAATCAACACTTGCCGGGTGTGCCAGTATTTTATTTTCCGACACAAGCGCGGCTGCCACATATTGCGAAATCATAAAGCCAGACTGAACACCACTATCGTGGCACAAAAAGGCCGGAAGCCCACAAGATAACTGCGGATTGACCATACGTTCTGTCCGTCTTTCACTTATGTTCGCGAGTTCAGCGACTGCGATGGCAAGAAAGTCAAGCGATAAAGCGAGTGGTTGACCGTGAAAATTGCCACCAGAAATGACCTCTCCTGTCTCGACAAATACAATTGGATTGTCTGTGACTGCATTGAGCTCTCGTGTGAGAATGGAACGCACAAATGCCAGCGCATCATCTGATGCTCCGTGCACTTGCGGTACGCAACGCAGCGAGTAAGCATCCTGGACATCTTCTTGTCTCGAGTCAGCATACTCCGATCCCTCAAGCAAGGCGATCAAGGTTTGAGCAACAGATTTTTGTCCAAGCTGATCTCGAAGTTCGTGAATTCTCGGGTCATAAGCGTCGCGGAACCCACGAAGAGCTTCAAAAGTCAGCGCAGCGGATGCATTGGCAGCTTTCAAGCAATTTTCCGCCTCAAGGCAGGCCAGAGTGCCAACCCCAAGCATGACCGATGTCCCGTTGATAAGCGCAAGTCCGTCTTTGCCTCGCAATCGAACAGGGAAAAGCCCGCACGCTCTCAACGCTTGCTCACCGCTCATCCTTTCGCCGTCGACCATTGCTTCCCCCTCGCCCAGCAGAACGAGTGACATATGAGCAAGGTTGGCAAGATCGCCTGACGCTCCAAGCGAACCTTGTTCGGGAATCACAGGCGTAATGTCATAATTTATTAACTCTGCCAGGAGACATGCCACTTCTGGGTTAATACCGGAATATCCCACACAAAGAGCGTTCAATCGCAGTAGCATGATTGCCCGTACGGTGTCTTTCGAGAATGCCCTGCCAACGCCTGACGCGTGACTGCGAATCAAATTGAGCTGTAATTCAACATTCTGGCCTTCGGAAATAAAGATCCGACTTAACTCCCCGAAGCCCGTAGAGATCCCGTAAGTGGGTTTCCCACTTTTCGCGATTTTTTCCACGAGCGCGAACGATTCTGCCATACGCGCGAGCGCCGAATCTGCAATATTTACAGGCGATAATCCGTTGGCGACGTCAAAGACATCCTCTAGCGTAAGATCACTCCCCGTCAATTCCAGCGTGTGTCTGAATTCATTTTGTTTCATGCGGTTACGAGGACTGCAAGACGTCCCCCCTCCTCGGAATTATTCACCTTACTCTAACGGCGATTTCGAATTACGCGAAAGCAGATCTTGCGCCAGAGCTCGCGATTTAACATCATCGGGACGTCCAGAAAGCAACCGTGCTATTTCTGATATACGTTGTTGTCCCACAATACGTTCCACTGTTGTTCGTGTCCGCCCGCCCTCAACTTTCTTACCGATAAGAAGCTGACAGTCTGCTGATGCAGCAATTTGTGCACTGTGCGTGACACAAATAACCTGTTTGTGAACAGCGATCGATTTTAATTTATCCCCGATCATTGTCGTAGTCTTGCCGCTAATTCCCGTATCAATTTCATCAAATATAAGCGTGGGAACCCCATCAAGAGTAGCGAGAACCGTTTTGATCGCCAGAAGCACGCGCGACGCTTCGCCGCCTGAAATAATTGAAACAAGCGGCATAGCAGGCTCACCGGGATTGGGAGCAATACTGAAACGAATGTGTTGAGGATCGATAGGAATATGACTGTCCGCGATTTCGCGCATGTCTACATCAACCGCGAAATACGCATTTTTCATGTCAAGATCTGACAGTTCATCGTTGATCGCTTGGGATAGGCGGTCTGCCACCTCACGCCTAACCTCATAAAGACGGCCTGACTGCTCTTTAAGATCTTTTAATAACCGTTCTTTTTCTTGTGTTAAACGCGCGAGCTCGCCTTCTGTCTGATCGAGTCGATCCAACTCCGCAGCCGCCTTGTCACCGTATGCGATAACATCTTCAAGGTTTGCGCCATATTTATCCTGCAACCGACGCAGAAATACAAGCCTTTCATTGGCCCGTTGCAGCTCATCGGGACTGTCATCAAGTCGCTCCACAACACGCACGAGATCGTAGCCAAGTTCTGTGAGATCAGTCTTTATGACCTGTGTCCGATCGCATAGTTCCTGGATACGCGAACTGTAGCGGCTGGCAGTTGTCAGTTCTGACAATGCGCGCCCTAGGTGACCTGATGCTGAATCGCTTTCATCTCCCGCCAGTTCATCTATCGCTCGCCCGAGATGATTAGATATCTCACGAACAGCTGAGAGTTTCTTGATTTGTTTCAAAAGCGCTTGATCTTCTCCGGCAGACAAAGCTGCTTTTTGAATTTCGTCTGCCTGGAATACTAATATGTTTCGGCGTCTGGCACGTGTTTCAGGGTCTTGGAAAAGCTCGCCTAGACGCGCTTCGATCTCGTTAAATTGATCACGTGAAGAGCTCCAGCCTTCCAAGACGGTAGCTATCTTTGTTGCTCCATAAGCATCAAGAAGGCTTTGGTGAACCGATTCGCGAAATATCGTTTGCTGATCATTCTGGCTATGAATCGCGAGTAAAAGCTCCATGCGTTCGCGTAACTCTCCAACAGTCGACAATTGACCGTTTATTTTCGCATAGCTCCGCCCCGTCTCTCTGAGACAGCGGGCAATCAGCAACTCATCGCCTGATTCCTCATCGGCACAACAGTCGAGCAGAATCGAAACGTCGGCCTCTTCAGCTCCTGAGCGCAACATCGTGCGATCACTCCTGCCGCCTGAGGCGAACTCGAGCGCATCGACTAAGATCGATTTACCGGCCCCCGTCTCTCCTGTCAAAACGGTGAGACCAGGACCAAGGTCAAGCTCCGCATGTTCCACCAGCGCGAAATTGTCAATCTCAACGCGATGAATCATATTAGTCTTCGAAATTTCCGATTATTGATTGGGAGTCACCCACCTTGATCAAGGCGTTAAGTTTTTGCCGAAGACGTTCGGCTTCCTCCTGGTCGTGCGTTGCGACAAAAATGGTGTCATCACCCGCCAATGTCCCAATGATCTCGTCGAGATACATTGAATCAAGCGCAGATGCCGCGCCCTGAGCCATACCAGGCAGTGTTTTGAGAATTACGAAGGCGTCCGAGCAACTGATCAAAGTAACAGCTTCTGCGAAAACACGTTTCATGCGACCTGCTGCAACTTCGCCACTATGCGTCAGCGCAACATACTTTTGGGTGCCTTCGCCTGTCATCACCTTAACGATCCCCAGTTCCTTGATGTCACGCGACACAGTCGCCTGAGTAACATCAAGTCCTATCATTTTGAGTGCATCCACGAGACCTGATTGCGTCTCAATATTGCGTTCTCCGACAATCTGAAGGATACGCGCCTGTCGTTGCCTTTTAGGTGCTTTTTTCATCGAAATAGTCCCCTTTGCTGAATTTTGGTAGAAACAGACTTGAAGAAAGCCTCTTCCCACAGCCTTATATATTTAACTTTTCTGTTTGATGAATTTACAGTAACCCGTTGTCCCGTAGACATCTGATATCCCCCCCTGCCGTCGATCGTCAGATAGGCATCTTCCTGATTTGAGATCAACCGTAAGGTGATATCTGAATCTGAACAAGTTACATAGGAACGGTTTTGCAATGTGTGAGGGCAAATTGGGGTAATAAGAATAACATCTGAAACAGGATGTATAACAGGGCCCCCAGCTGATAAAGAATAGGCTGTTGATCCGGTTGCTGTAGATACAATCACACCGTCACCCGGAATATTCTCGACACGTTCACCATCAATTTCAAGTGCGACCGTGATCGATTTCGCTCGATTGCCCCTCGCCAGAACGACATCATTGAGCGCTTCGTCATCGAGTGTGCGGTGGCCTCCAGTATCATAGCAAGATGCCGCAAGCAAAGAACGATTCTCAATCCTGTAGTCACCTTCAATTAGCAACTTTACGGCCGATTCCATTCGATCAGGATCAATTTCCTGCAAAAAACCCACGCTACCGAGATTGATACCTGTTTTTGGAAGATCTTTGGCGCTTTCAAGGTGGGCTGCTGTCAGGAATGTCCCATCCCCTCCAAGGCAGATCATAAGATCACACGTTCCGTAGGACGCGCGAACCAAATTGTCATCAATCAGATCTGGAGCGAACTCATCTTCAATAACAGCCGTTGCCCCTGATTTTGATATGCATGAAATCAGACGGCGAGTAACACCGAATCCTGGATCTCTGTCTCGGTTGGGATAAAGCGCAATACGCACGTTGGACACCTTCCAAACCAATCTCTGCTCTAGGCAGTGGCTATTCAACAACTCCCATCAGGCGGAGCATTTGTTCCTCAAGCCCTGGTGCATCAAGTGCTTCGTCTGCCTTGAGTTCGGCACGGGACGCCTGATCTGCTGTCGGTTTTGTAACGCCGGCAAAGTCAACTATGATTCCTGGATATCTCTTCTGAGCTTCTGAGACAACAATGGAGCCGAAACCACCTTGTTCGACGCCATCTTCAATCACAAACAACTTCCCAGTCCTTTGTATAGATATTAGCATATTTTCATAATCAAACGGCAATGCGACTATACATGAAAACAGATCAACTGACCGCCCCGGGAACCGTGCGATAAGGTGGTCTACTGCACGCGTCGCGTCTTCAAGCATGGCTCCGAGCACGATAACAGTGAGATCGTCTCCTTTTTGCACGGGTCTTAGCGCTGCTATATCGGCAAGTGAAGAACGGTTTAGATCAAATCCAGTATCAAATAGATCCTGTTCGGCCGCAATATCGTGAGGATAACGAATTAAAACCGGGCCATCGTGTCTTCGCGCAAAATGCAACAGTGCGCGCAAATCCGACGCAGTGGCCGGTGCCGTCACCGTCAAATTAGGCAAAGACAACGCGATGGCAAGGTCATAGACGCCTTGATGCGTGTCGCCGTCACCCCCTACAAGCCCTGCCCGGTCGACCGCAAACACGACAGGGAGGTTTTGTAAGCAGACATCATGGAGCATCTGGTCTACCGCGCGTTGGAGGAAGGTGCTGTACATTGTGACAACGGGGCGAAGCCCGCCCACTGCCATCCCCGCTGCCATTGTTACTGCATGCTGTTCTGCGATACCGACATCCATAAAACGATTCGGGAAACAACTTCGAAAAGGAATAAGCCCTGTCCCCTGAGCCATCGCCGCAGTTATTGCGACAATATTAGGATCAAGCTCAGCTAATTCGATTATCGTTTCCCCTAAAATGGAGGAAAATGTCTTTCCGCTACCGGGCGCTGCAGATCGCCCGTTCGCTGTGTCAAACGGTGAAACTCCGTGGTAGAATTCGGGCTCGTCCTCCGCGTACGGATACCCTTTCCCTTTCACTGTGATGACATGAAAAAGGACCGGTCCTCTCACCATGCGAAGTGCCTTTAAATGGCGTTCAAGGTCTTCAAGATTGTGGCCATCAACAGGGCCGTAGTAACGGAAACCGAGTTGTTCAAATATCGCGCCACCTTCACGACGCCATAAACGCCAACGACGTTTCAATCTCGCCAACAAGCGTATCGACGGATCTCCGACAAGCGGAACCCTCTCAAGTCTTTGTTCCCAGATCGTTTTCAACTTGATATAACGTTGGCTCGTCCTCAGCTGTTCAAGGTGGCGCGCCACCCCACCTACCGCATGATCGATGCACATCTGGTTATCGTTAAGGATGACAAGCAAGTTATCCCCTGCTTGTCCGGCATCCGACAAGGCCTCAAATGCCATGCCGCCACCGAGGGCACCGTCCCCGATCAAAGCGATCGTTTTGCTCTGGTCACCCTTCATCGATTTGGCACGTGCTAACCCAACCGCTGCCGAGATGGACGTGCTGCTGTGTCCCGTATTAAAAACGTCATACGCGCTTTCCGTTGTCTTGGGAAAACCTGACAATCCTCCCTTTTGACGCAGTGTGGGGAATTCTGTAAAACGGTCTGTGAGAATCTTCCAGGCATAACATTGATGACCCACATCAAAAATAACAGAATCGCGGGGCACATCATTTGTGGCAAGCAACGCAATTGTCAACTCAATGACACCCAGATTGGGAGCTAAATGACCGCCGTTCGCCGCGACTGTCTGAATGATGAACGCACGAAGTTCTTCCGCCAACTTTCTCTTCTCTTCGTATGAGAGAAAGCGTATAGAGGCGGAACCATTCAAAGAAGTGAGCAGAGGATAGTCTGTCAAATTTAAAACGTCCTTTCAATCAATCGACGCGTGAACGCAAAAAGTGGTTCTGTGCGATATCCTTTGCGATCGAGCGCTTCGATTGCAGAGAATGCCAGACGCACTTCATCATCGTGGGCCGCGGAAGCTTCTTCAAGACCGGCGACTGTCACATACGTTTTCTTGCCGGCTTTCGCATCTTTATGAGGTGTCTTGCCTAGTTCATCGCGGATCGACATACAATCGAGGATATCATCCTTGATTTGAAAAGCAAGTCCAATGGCATTACCAGCCGCTGAAAGCAACTCTAATGCATCGGAAGGTGCTTGCGCAAGATAGCCACCCATCATCAGGGCAGCCTGTATGAGGCGTGCAGTCTTCAATTCTGCCATGGTCCGAACGTCAGCAAGACAGACACTTTCGATGTCCGCGCTCTCCAGGGCAAGATCTAGATCCTGCCCCAGGATCATTCCTTCTCCACCCCCAGCGGCGCCAAGCTCACAAACAGCTTTGAGGGCACCAGGAAAAGGATTGTTTGCGTAAGCCCGGAGCATTGTTTCAAACGCGCGATTGACAAGTAAATCACCGGCAAGAATCGCGGTTGCTTGACCATAGACAATGTGACACGATGGGCGACCACGGCGGAAATCATCGTCATCCATGGAAGGCAGGTCGTCGTGAATCAGCGAATAGGTGTGGATCATTTCAAGCGAAGCAGCGAAAGGAAGCACCACCTCAGGCAGACAATCACCAAAAATATGGCAGGACCGCAGCATGAGCTCGGGACGAACACGTTTACCTCCCGCAAATACACTGTACCGCGCTGCCTGCCACACAGCGTGACTATCTTTTGGCAAACAAGGCGTCAGCGCGCGTTCCAGTACGCACTCTAGTTCTTGCATCATAATTTGATCCGTATCGTGACGGGTCATCGCGCTACTAAACCTTTCCTGTGAGATCGCCTGGTCATTCAACTCCGTCGATCGGCTCCACGCTGCCAGAGGCGTCTACGAGCTTGACCATTTCTTCTTTCATCGTCTGCAAACGACGCTCACAAAAAGACGATAAAGCCACGCCTTCTCGAAACAAATCCATCGATAGATCTAAAGACGCTTCGCCGCGTTCCAAGATCGTTACGATCTCCTCCAGCCGCTTGACGGCGTCTTCATATTTAAGATCATTCAACGAATTATCCTTGTCATTTA
>LFTF01000054.1:47501-48217 GCA_001512945.1 Clostridiales bacterium DTU023
ACTTCACAACCGATATCGCCATCGCTAAAGACGAGATCAATTACGTCACCCGTGGTGAGCAACGCCGCTTGTGTCACCATTTTGCCAGATCCGTCTGTCACAACAGCGTAACCCCGTGAGAGAATAGAAAGTGGGGACAGCGCCTCCAATGCTTTCTTGGTCTTCTCACACCAGAAATAGTGTTGATCCACTTTCCTGATCATTGCATGTCGGTAACGCTCACCCAGTGCGGAAGTCCGACTTGTCTCACCTGCTAAGCAACGCCCGCAAGCAGAGAGCATTCTATGCCGCAATAGCTGCGTGCGGGCTTCATGACGTTCGATAATCGCGACAGGGCGCGACAGCACGGGTCGACTTGAAAGTTCCGAAATTCGACGTGCCGCAACAGACAGCCGCGATGTCATTGCTGTTTCAAGAGAGGAGGTGAGCTGATCAAGCCTCAACAAGAGACTGTCCTTCACGGGCACCGCCAGCTCGGCCGCTACGGAAGGCGTGGGCGCGCGCAGATCCGCGACAAAGTCGGCGATTGTGAAATCTGTCTCATGACCGACGGCGGAAATCACAGGAATCACGGATGACGCGATGGCTCGCGCCGTTACCTCCTCGTTAAAAGGCTGAAGATCTTCAAGCGAACCTCCTCCTCTTCCAACAATCATGACATCGCCCAAAGCCAGATGGTTTGCAAGTTCAATGGCGGCGGCGATCTCAAATTCCGC
>LFTF01000112.1:0-170 GCA_001512945.1 Clostridiales bacterium DTU023
ATTGTTCATCTCGACGCTCACACAGATCTTCGTGACCATTACCTGGGAGACTCCCTCTCGCATGCCTCCGTGATTCGCCGATGCCATGATCTTGTGGGCGACGGCAGGATACATTCATTTGGGATTCGCTCGGGATTACGTGAAGAATTCCTGTTTGCGGGAGCTCACAC
>LFTF01000112.1:206-984 GCA_001512945.1 Clostridiales bacterium DTU023
GTTTATGTTACGATCGATCTCGATATTTTAGATCCGTCCATCCTGCCCGGAACCGGGACACCGGAGCCGGAAGGCGTGACCTTCTCTGACATGAGGCGCGCGCTCACGATCCTGGGCAATCTCCGTATTGTGGGAACAGATCTTATGGAGCTCGCGCCCTCTTTGGATCTCTCGGGGGCTTCGACCGCGGTCGCTTGCAAACTGTTGCGAGAGTGGCTGCTTATGATCCGGTAGGCGCTCTCAAATTTGCCTGTTTAATCTGTTATAGTGTGGGCGGACGGGCAACGACGCTTCGTTAAAAGGAGTTCGTTGCGTGTCTTTTCGCGTGAAAAACCAACAAGTTATACTGGCGCTATGGTGACGTGCCGGCGGGAAGGAGACGAGTCAGGATGGCCAAGGCTTTAATCATTGGAGCGGGCGGCGTCGCACAGGTCGCGGCGCACAAATGCGTTGAGAACAAGCAGGTATTCACAGAGCTTTGTATCGCGAGCAGAACACGCTCACGATGTGATGAACTCAAACACAAACTCGATGGGAGAGGTGTGCCGATCTCAACCGCGCAAGTCAATGCTGACAATGTTTCTGAACTTGTCGCGTTGATCCATAAGGAAAAGCCGGATATCGTGATGAATCTCGCGCTTCCCTATCAGGATCTGACTATTATGGACGCTTGTCTAGAGACAGGAGTCGATTATCTCGACACTGCCAATTACGAACCGGAAGACACGGCGAAATTCGAGTATAAATGGCAGTGGGCGTATCAAGACAGGTTTCGCGA
>LFTF01000112.1:1010-5564 GCA_001512945.1 Clostridiales bacterium DTU023
TACGCGCTCAAGCACGAATTTGATGAGATCCATGAGATTGATATTCTCGACTGCAACGGAGGCGACCACGGCTATCCGTTTGCGACAAATTTTAACCCTGAGATCAATATCCGCGAGGTCACGGCCAACGGGCGCTATTACGAAGACGGACAGTTTATTGAAACGCCACCGATGGCGATAAGCAGCCGTTATGACTTCGAAGGTGTCGGTGTCCGCGACATGTATCTGCTCTACCACGAAGAGTTAGAATCGTTAGCCAAGCACATACTGGGCGTTCGTCGCATACGTTTCTTCATGACATTCGGCGAAAGCTACCTCACGCATCTTCGCTGTCTCCAGAACGTCGGCATGACCTCCATTGAACCGATCCTTTACCAAGGCATTGAGATTATTCCGCTGCAGTTCTTGAAAGCTGTTCTTCCCGATCCCGCGTCACTGGGGCCGAGAACAAAAGGCAAAACAAATATCGGCTGCATCTTTACCGGTAAAAAGGACGGGGTCGACAAGGTGTGGAGACTTTACAATATTAGCGACCATGAGGAGGCCTACCGCGAGGTTGGCTCTCAAGCTGTATCCTACACAACAGGCGTTCCCGCTATGATCGGCGCGTCGATGGTTTTGACGGGTGCCTGGAAGAAGCCAGGTGTTTGGAATGTGGAACAGCTCGATCCCGATCCGTTTATGGACGCGTTGAACCGCTTTGGACTGCCGTGGATTGTTGATGACAACCCCGCCCCCGTTTTGTAGATAAAACTATGGTTTCAGATAAAGACAAACAAATGATCGATCGCAATTCTCCCGAGGAAGTCAGGGAAGGCGATGTTGTCAGCCAATCGCCCGACCTGTGTTTTCAGGTTGCCATGCGTCACAGCCCCGCGCCGCCGGAATTGCCGTTCTATCATATCCCCACACCGGGTTATCTCATAGACGAAAAATCGTTGGAAGACAACGCGCGTCTCCTCATGCAGATCAAGGACGCAACGGGGTGTAAGATCCTTCTCGCTCAGAAGGCGTTCGCTTGTTTCCCACTTTATGAAATGCTGTCACGATATCTTGACGGCGCTTCGAGTTCAGGTCTGTACGAAGCGCGGTTGGCGCGCGAGGAAATGGGCGAAGTCAGTGAAGTGCACGTCTACGCGCCGGCTTACAAAGATGAAGAATTTGAAGAGATTTTGAAGATAGCAGACACGGTCGTCTTCAATTCTTTCGAGCAGTGGGACAAATACCGGGATCGAGTGATTGAGCAGAATCTCTCAGGGGGGCGGCAAATTTCGTGCGGCCTCAGGATCAATCCCGGCTATTCCGAAGTCACAGTTCCCCTTTACGACCCGGCAGGACCCGGATCACGCCTCGGTGTTTCGGCGGAGACATTTAAAAAAGGACTGGCGCAAGGGCGTTTTGATGGGCTTTCCGGCATTCACTTTCATTCGCTTTGTGAGCAAGATGCCGACGTGCTAGTTCGAACGCTTGACGCGATTCGCTCATCGTTTGGTGAGTGGCCCCAGGGGCTTTCATGGATCAATCTCGGAGGTGGGCATCACATCACACGCCCGGATTACGATCTCAATCTTCTTGTTCAAACAATTGATGAGCTCAGGGCTGAAACCGATGCGGTCATTTATCTGGAACCCGGAGAAGCCGTCGCGTTGAATGCGGGCTGGCTTGTCGCCACCGTGCTTGACCTTTTCCAGTCCCAAACCATGATGGTTGCTATACTCGATACGTCAGCCGCCTGCCACATGCCGGATGTACTCGAGATGCCTTATACTCCGGCCTGTTTTCTTCTGCCCGCGCCTGAACGCTCGGGCAGAGCGTCCAACTGGTATGAAGGCAAGGACGCGAGCGCGCAACCTTATTCAGTCCAGCTCGCGGGGCCGACCTGTCTTGCGGGTGACGTCATTGGCACCTACTCGTTTGAGTGCCCCCCTCTTCCGGGCGATCGGATTGTCTTTACCGACATGGCAATCTACACTATGGTAAAAAATAATACATTCAATGGTGTCCCGTTGCCTGCGATCATGCTGAACGATTGCGATGGCAATCTAAAGGAGCTCCGGCGCTTCGGCTACAGTGACTTTAAAAGTCGGCTCGGCTGACGCGCGCTGCGGACAAAATGTGAGAAAGTGAAATAGGTTCGTCTCCATGAGGATGCGAAATATTAATCTGACTGAAGGAACGATCTGGAAACAAATCCTGTCCTTTGCGCTGCCGTTGCTCGTGGTCAATCTGTTGCAACAGGTTTACAGTGTCTCGGATTTAATCATCGTCGGAAACTACGGTGGGATCGACGCCATGGCGGGTATCGGCGCGTCAGCGTCCCTGATTAGCATGATCATCGGTCTGGCGGTCGGTCTCGCGACGGGCGTTTCAATCATTACCGTGCAGGTGAATAGCAGTGAAGACTATGACAGTCTTTACAAGGTTGTCCACACGGGCTATGCCCTAGCGTTTGCCACGGGCATTGTACTGTCACTGCTTGGCATCTTTCTTGCTCCCGCTATGCTCAGACTGATGGGCACGCCCGCAGATATATTGCCCTATGCCATACAATATCTTCGCATCTATTTCATTTCAGCTGTGCCCGTTGTTATCTACAATATTGGCGCAGGTATTCTTCGCGGTGTCGGCGACATGCGCCATCCATTCCTGTTCTTATCCATCGGCATTCTCCTCAATATCGGCCTTGATATTCTTTTCATCGGGGTGTTCGACTGGGGCGTTGCCGGTGCCGCATGGGCGTACGTCATCGCGCAACTTGTCACCGCCTTGCTCGTGACATACAGTCTTGCGAGAAGTATGACTCCGTTCCGGCTTTTCCTTCGCGACATCTCCTTTCACCGCGGAATTCTGTCTAGAACCCTCAAGGTTGGTATTCCTGCGGGAATGCAGGCATTTATCGTCGCGCTTTCCAATGTCTTCATTCAGACAGCCATCAATAAGTTTGGCAAAAACGCGGTGGCCGGATTTTCCGCAGCAACGAGAAGTGACAGCTTTGTATTTGTTTTGATCAGCGGTCTGGCGGTAGCTGTTATGACATTCACGGGTGCCAACATAGGGGCGCGCAAGGTGGGGCGTGTCAAGCGCGGGCTCCGCCAGAGTCTGGTGCTCGCTTTTGTGCTGGTGGCGGCTCTCTCAGGCCTTATCATCTTGTTGCGGCGACCAATCGCCGCGGCGTTCAATCCGGATCCCGATGTCTCTGCTTATACAGTGCGGATCATGCTGTTTCTACTCTCGATGTACTGGATCTTTGCCTTGACCGAAGTAATGGGTGGCGCGATCCGTGGTATGGGCAACTCGCTCTTTCCGATGGTCATCAGCCTGATCTGCATGGCGGGTGTGCGCTTGCTTTGGATTCTTGTGGTGCTTCCCGTTTGGAATAGCCTCGATGTGGTTATCCTGGCATACCCCATCTCGTGGGCGGCCTCGCTTATTGCCTATCTGATCTATATCAAGGTCAAGGGCGGAATTGTGCCCAAGAAGCTGCTTGATGAAATACGCCGTGAAGCCGAGGAGATGGAAATGTACCAACAAAAACCAAAGGGCGAGGATACGGCGATCTCTTAAAGCGTTCGATGCGTGACAGACATTGCGCGTCTTTTCATGTAAGATTAGTTTCACAGTCAACCTTGGCCATTCAAGCGTTTATCGCTCGATCTAGCAAGATCGAGAAGGAGCGGGAAACCTCTCTATGCGAGACACTCAAACCATCGTTGGATAGAAAGGCAGGCTACCCTGATGGATGATAACCGAATTGTGGCGCCAGATAAAGATGAGATAGACAGGCGCATGAAGTGTTTTCGTTTTTTTCCGCTTGAAGGGACAAGAGGAATGGGCGACCGTTTCCTGCAACCTTGGTTGTACGGCCACGTCTATGCTTCAGGATCGCGCAGGCGAGGTGAATTGAAGCGCGCGAGCAAGGAACTCAAGCGTTTTTTCAATCAGCGTAATCTGGTTCCTATCTTGGAAGATGCCGGAGAATATCGAGATGAGTTGTTGGAGTCGCAGCTTATGGACTCTGCTGCTACTTATCTCGCACTGTGTCGTGATGATGACGGATTTGGCCGCAAACTCTTTGGTCTGATACGTATGAAACCGGACGAAAGAGAAGATAAAATCATTGCTGATGTGTATACCGGTATGATTCCGATTTTAATGAAGTTGGCTGATCTCCCTGAACGCGTCGCAATGATTCAGGCACTTGATCACGCGTGTCGCGCCCAGTATCCGCAACGATGGAAAGATATGGAATCGTTGATTGATTCCATGAAGGATCAAGCGTCGCGATCGCTCTTCCCACCGTTTGAAAGTCAACAACAAGGTGAAAGTGAATGTTCGCCTGAGCAGTAATCGCCGACAGACATATGCCTGCTTCAAGGTGGAGCCGTCGTAATAGGAGCAGTGTTCGGCCAATATTGGCGTAAGCATGACCCGCTTCTATGGTGGAGATACAACTCATTCCGAAATCAAGTTCTCCCGCAAGTTTGAGTTGCGTCATATTTATGCGCACTCTCTCCCGGTTGATCAAGTAGCCCACCCATAGTTCGGGGACGTGGA
>LFTF01000021.1:0-2897 GCA_001512945.1 Clostridiales bacterium DTU023
ATTGATTTTATTCTGCCCGAAGAAGGGATCACTCCCGAGGATCTGCTGAAAGATCCGGCACTGCTTGTGACACTCATGGAAAAAGAGCGCACACTCGCTGATGTTGATTTTAAGCTGCCTCAATTTACTTATCAAACAAAAATTGATGTTCTGAAGGATATGGAGAGCATCGGTCTTCCGGCTATCGTATGTGGACATCCTGATTTTTCCGCTATGGTCGACCTAGATGCCGAAGTGAACGCGATTACACAAGAGACGTTCATTGCGCTCGATAAAAATGGTGTTGAGGCAGCCGCTTATACGGAGATTCAAATAAGGGAAACCTCCATGCCTGAGCCGTTGGAACGTGTTGAAATGACGCTTAACCGGCCGTTTATCTACGTGATTTCGGATAGCGCGGGAGCACCATTGTTTGTCGGTATTGTACGCAATCCGATTTCTAAATAAGATGATTGCATCAAACTATTTTTGAGTGACGCGTCTCGTTAACGAGTTATCGAATCATTCAACTAAGAAATGGTTCTGGCCGCCTGAGGAGTAGATCCTTCTCAGGCGGACTGTTTTTTTAAGACAGTTTCGAATCTGACCGTAACCTTTTCTTGTATTCCGTCGTCTAAGAGAGTGAAGATCATTTGAAAGGAATGTGGGAGTAAATGAAAAAGGCACAAGATTACGCAAACGCGATAGCTGTTCGCCATCCACGCCGGACACTAAAGTTCGCCGCATTGGGAATGGGCTTAGTGATTCTTACAACCGCTCTGTTTGGATGCGGAATTCCAGAGCCTGTCCAGGCGGACACACTCGCGGCACCCGGCAAGATTAAAGAAGGCGTTCGATACGAAGACATCTCTGAGGCATTCAGACAATCGCTTTGGGCGTTCGCCGACAAAACTTCCGCATCGGTATTGACCGAATTTCAAGATAAGAATTCACTTTATTCCCCTATCAGTCTGTACTATGCGCTCGCGATGCTCGAGGCGGGGGCTGCCAACGCAACCAAGNNAATCTTCGTTCCTTTATGGAGGTATCCGGGTCACTTGAAATTGGTGGCGATTTGCGCAATCTTTACGCGCTTATGACAGTCGATCGAAAAAATTCTGCAGAGCAGATTGCCAACGCGATCTGGTTTCGCGAGGATCTACTCAGCGATTCTCAAAAGTGGATTAAACAAGACTGGCTTGATCAACTGTCGAACGACTTTTACGCATCGGCTTTCAGTGTTGATTTTTCCAAACCGGAGACGGCTAAACGTATGAGCGGTTGGGTCGAGGCGCAGACAAAAGGCAAAATCAAACCCGATATTGACGTTAGCGATCCGCTTCTTTTGATGGTTCTCATGAACACGCTCTATTTCAAAGCCGATTGGGCGACGCCATTTGAACGAGATCATATTGAGAAAAAAAGCTTTCACGGGGTGACAGAAGAGATCAAGGATGTCGATTTCCTCAAACAAACATTTCGGTCGCTCGAAGGATTGATCGATGAACGATTCAAGGCGATTGCTCTGCCGCTTGCAAATGGGCAGATCGATTTTATTCTGTCTGCCGAGGGGATAAGTCCGGAAGAATTATTGAGCGATCGATCATTTCTTGTGAGCTTGAATGACGGGGAGCGCAGAACATTTGATGTCGATTTACTGTTGCCTAAGTTCAGCTATAAAACCAAAGTCGACATTCTGGAATCTATGGAAAAGCTTGGATTGAAGTCTATCGTTGCGGATCGTCCCGATTTTTCAGCTATGTTCAATCTAGACGCTGAAGTCAGCGCGATTACGCAAGAGACATTCATCGCGCTCGATGAAAGTGGAGTTGAAGCCGCCGCTTACACAGAGATCCAGATGCGATTTGGTGCGTTTCTCGATGATCGGGAACAAATCGAAATGACACTTGATCGCCCGTTTATCTATGTGATTTCGGACGGCGCTGGGGTGCCTTTGTTTGTGGGAGTGGTTCGCAATCCGCTTGCGGGTTAGGGGGGATTGTCAGTAGGCGTTGATTGGTCTTCTGCGTGTTACAATTTCTGCGAGGACACCTTCTTGCTTTCAGTTTAAGAGCTGGTAGAGAAGGATTCTGTAAACAAGAAAAGCAGGACATGCGACACGATGGCACGAAAATACGGTGAATCCGATGAAACCATTCTCGACCTCTACTTTGAGCGGTCAGAAGAGGCACTAAGCGCAACAGTGGAGAAATACGGAGCGCTTCTTCGGTCGCTTGCTTGGAACATTCTGGGCAACCACGAAGATGTGGAGGAATGCGTCAACGACACTTATGTTGCTGCTTGGAACGCGATCCCTCCCCAGCGACCGGAATACTTGAAAGCGTATCTGTGTAAGATCGTGCGCAATTTCTCGCTTGACCGGGTGCGAGAGAAAACAAGGGAAAAGCGAGGAGGAGGAAATATTCCGTTGATCCTCGATGAGATGCAAGATTTACTGGCGTCAGATGACGACATCGCTCAAACGGTTGAGACGCAAGAACTCAGCCAGATGATCAGCGATTATCTGAGAGAACAGCCGGATCGAAAAAGGATCATCTTTTTGAAACGGTATTATTTTGCATCGACGATAAATGAGATTGCCGAAGAGCAAAAGACAACTGAGGGGGCCGTAAAAATACTGCTTTACAGAATGAGACGGGAATTGAAACAAGTATTACAAGACAGGGGATATAGTGAATAGCAACAACGAAAAACAACTCAATCATTTGATGAGAAGCCTGTCGAGGATTGATGGCGACCTGCTATGTGATGTGGAGCCCGCAAATCCCGCCCGCGTTATTCCGATCAAGAAAAATCGCAATTGGCAGCGCGTGGCGACAGTCGCAGCAGCCCTCGCAGTATTGGTCACAACCGGAGTCGTAATCCGCCATGTTATGTTTGGCGGCGCATTCGATTAT
>LFTF01000021.1:2919-3780 GCA_001512945.1 Clostridiales bacterium DTU023
ATACGGAGAAGAAAAATATCACGCCGTTTGTGTGGTGGATGCAGAGGATCAGACTGAAGCGTCCCGGTCAGGACGGGATGCTCTGCCCGGTGTTCGCAATGCCCTATCCAAACTTGCTGACCGGTATTCGATGTCAATTCTATCGGCCTCTGGCTCAAACAACACGCTCTATTCACCTGTAGGCCTTTACCATACGCTCACCTACCTTGAACGGGGAGCCGGCGGCATGACGCGTGACGAGCTTGCCTTATTCACAGAAGGCGAGGTTATTTCGAATTTGTCCGATTCTAACCCCACGTTGTTTATAGACACGGACAATCAAGATCTTTTGCCGTTGTTTGTGAACGCGCTGATCGTGCCAAGGAATAACGAGAGTTCTCTCGTGCCTTCTTTTTCCGTTGTGAGTGGCGCTAAGTTCTATACAAGTATCTATTCAGCATCACATGCGGGTCACACACAAATCGATTTGGTTTTATCCGGCAGGAAGCCTTCCGAGGTCTGTTCCCAATGGGCGGACATCGATGAAACGTCTTCGCCTATAGAGTCGATGTCACTACTGCAGAGCCTAGAGGTCTCATTAAAGGTTGAAACAGATGCGTTGCAAAATGGTTCCCCAAAAGGATCTTTTCACTCACCGGATGGAATGGTTGAAGGCGTACCGTATTACTTGGCAGATGCTATCGCGGCACGCAATTTCATAGTAGATAAATCTGTTATCAGTGAGATCCAGGTCGCGGGCGGTTCGCTTTACCTGATTCTTCCCCCGGAAGGCACGCGTCCGGAGGACTTGCTCGAAAAAGGTGATGTATTTTCATCACTGGCAATACTTCCGCCGGAGCAGGAACATTCCTCTGTCCACTT
>LFTF01000070.1:0-235 GCA_001512945.1 Clostridiales bacterium DTU023
CCTCGATCAAGTGGTTGCCTGCGCGCTCATGATGGCAACCGAACCGCTGCAACTTGTTATTTTCCGAACAACGATCGGCAAGGCCCTGTTCGGCTTGCGTGTGTCAGATGGACAAGGCGCGCGGTTGACGATCAAAAACGCATACCACCGAGCGTTTTTTGTGTGGCGTTTTGCGTTGGGCTTCGGATTACCCTTCTACCGCCTTGTCATGTTGGGCAGGGCCTATGCCGAAAAA
>LFTF01000070.1:320-3102 GCA_001512945.1 Clostridiales bacterium DTU023
ATGGCAGATAAAAAAACAATATCGAGCAACATACATGACACGGCACTCATCTTTGAGGGCGGAGGCATGCGCGCGTGCTTCACGGCCGGATTTGTCACGATGTTGCTCGAACAAGGGATTTATTTCAACTATGCCGCGGGGATTTCTGCGGGGGCATCCCATGTGGTCAATTATCTGTCTCGCGATCTTACCAGGGCGCGGCGGTCATTCACCGATATCGTTCTGGAGCAGTCTTTTGGAGATGTAGCCTCTTGGATTAAAGGCGATGGCTATTTTAACGCGGAATACATTTACTCAAAATCGACTCGTGAAGATGGGTCGCTCCCGTTCGATTTCGAAACATTTATAGAAAATGATGCCGACTGTGTGATTGGCGCCTTTCTCCGCCATGAGGGGAAGATGGTTTACTGGCATAAGCATGACTACAAGACAATTGAAGACCTTATCCTACGTGTCCGCGCGTCCTCATCTGTTCCCTATCTGATGCCGGAAACGAAAATTGATGAAGAAATCTATGTAGACGGGGGGCTCGGCTCGGGAATTCCGCTCGACATTGCCATGGAGGACGGTTACGAGCGTTTTGTCGTTGTGTTGACTCGTGAACGCGGTTTTCGCCTAGAGCCTTTTCCGCAAAATCGCCTTGTGAATCTGATGCTCGATCGTCACCAAGTCGAGAAAGAGGCACTGCTGTCGCGCCACGTCGGGTACAACGCCACACTCGACAAGATCGAACAGTTGGAACGCGATGGCCGGGCGTTCGTCTTTTATCCTGAGGACCTCGACCTTACTATGATCGATCGTGATCGGGAAAAACTGCTCAGCCAGTATGTTAAAGGTCACGAGCAAGCAACACAAGGATTGCCTCGCCTGCGCGAGTTTTTAGGGCTTTGATAATACGATTCGTTTATCTGAGGATCTTGACATCAGAGGCGCGTTCAAACCGTTAATAATGGTATAGTTATCAGATGACAGGCTTAATTGGCGCAACCCTTATCACGACCACAGACGATGGGCGAAGGGGCAGATTAATCAGACAACCGAACACGTAAGTTCAATTTTCAAAAACCCTAGGAGGGACAATGTACCAAAAACTTTTCATTCCGGGCCCGACTGATGTCGCACCCGATGTGCTGGCAAAAATGGCCACACCTATGATTGGCCACCGCACAAAAGAAGCGACCGTGCTTCAACAGAACATTTCCGAGAAATTGCAGAAATTGATGTATACAGATGACACGATTCTGCTGTCCACTTCTTCGGGCACTGGGCTGATGGAGGGGGCAATTCGGAGTTGTACACGCAAAAAGGCGGCTGTCTTCTCGGTCGGCGCATTTGGCGATCGCTGGTATGAACTGGCTGTCCACAATAACGTCCCGGCTGATATTTTCAAATCAGAACCAGGGCAACCGACAACGCCCGAGATGGTTGATGACGTTTTGAAAACAGGCGAATACGATGTGATCACCGTGACGCACAATGAGACGAGTTCCGGCATCATGAACCCCTGTCAAGCGATCGGTGAGGTCGTCCGTAACTATCCGGGCGTTCTTTATCTGGTGGACGCGGTTTCCTCTCTGGCAGGCGCGAAAATTGAAGTGGACCGGTGGGGCATTGATATCTGTATTTCGTCAACACAAAAGTCTCTGGCGCTGCCACCAGGCTTGAGCCTTTGCTCGATATCCGAGCGCGCTGTCGAGGCCGCGAAACAAGTTGAATTCCGCGGATACTATCTCGACCTTATTCGTCTTTACGATCAAGTCAAGAAGAGCTTCCAATACCCATCGACTCCGTCTCTGTCTCACATGTTTGCGCTTGACTACCAACTCGACCGCATCATGGAAGAGGGATTGGACAATCGCTTCGCGCGCCACGAATTGCTGGCAGACCTTGTGCGCGAATGGGCGGAAAAACATTTTTCGCTGTTTGCGGCACAAGGATACCGCTCCAACACAGTGACATGTATCAATAATACGACAGGATTCGTTTTCGCTGATCTCAGCAATGCGCTGCTTGAGCGCGGATTCAGGATCGGGGGCGGATATGGTCCCTTTAAGGCCACCACTTTCCGCATCGCGACAATGGGTGAACTTGAAGAAGGCACGCTGCTCGAATTACTTGCGGCGATCGACGAAATTCTCGGACTGGAGGCATAACGATGGCATTGATTCTCGCAAATGACGGCATTGACAAAAAAGCAGAACTGGAACTCATTGAGCTCGGCCATGTGGTCGACACTAAAAAATATGAAGGCGACGACTTGCTCCGCCGGTTAGGCGAAGTAGACTGTGTGGTCGTCCGGAGCGCGACAAAAATGCGCGATCCGCAGATTGACGCCGGCGCGGCGGGCAATCTGAAATTGATCATTCGCGGTGGTGTGGGCGTTGACAACATCAACGTCGACTACGCGGAGTCTCGAGGCATTGAAGTGCGCAATACGCCCGCGGCGTCCAGCAGCGCGGTGGCAGAGCTTGCCCTCGGTCATATGCTTACCATGGCTCGCCACATCGGAGAGGCCAACGTCTCGATGCGCCAGGGCAAGTGGTTGAAAAAGGAATACTCCGGCACCGAGATTGCCGGCAAAACACTTGGACTGATTGGCTTCGGGCGTATCGCCAGTTCACTTGCAGTCAAGTGCCTCGCGCTCGGCATGGAAGTTGTTTTCACTGATATTCTCGACATCGATTGCGATTTCTGTCCTCAGGTAGCTTTGCATGATGTTCTCAAAATATCGGATTACGTCTCGATTCACATCCCGTTTGCCGGAGGAAACCCGGTGATCGGG
>LFTF01000070.1:3137-4781 GCA_001512945.1 Clostridiales bacterium DTU023
GCCGGCATGGTCGGGGGCGCTGCCCTCGACGTATTCAAAGAAGAGCCCCTGAAGAATCAGCGACTGCTCGATTGCGAGAAAATTTCTTTGACTCCCCATATCGGTGCCGCGACGGCTGAAGCCCAGGCTCGCATTGGTGACAACATCGTAGCCATCATCAAGGAGCGGTTGTAATGGCGATCGCGAGACCTTTTCGGGCCGTGCGCCCGGTTGCTAAATTAGCTGATCGTGTGGCGAGCCTGCCGTACGATGTGATGAATCGGGCGGAAGCCAAGTCGATGGCAGGTGACAACGAGCTGAGCTTTCTCCACGTTGTGCGCGCCGAAATCGATTTACCTGAAAGCGTTGACGATTACGCCGACCAAGTTTATGTGAAAGGCTGTGAGCGGCTTCAGGAGATGATTGCGGACGGCGTGATCAAACAAGATGACAAACCTTGTTTCTATCTATACCGTCAGATTATGAAGGGCCGCGTTCAAACGGGTCTTGTAGCGACCGTATCGGTCGATGACTATTTGTCAAATAAAATTAAAAAGCACGAATTCACACGCAAAGCCAAGGAGATTGACCGGACGCGTCACTTCGACGTCTGTGATGCGCATACAGAACCGGTGTTTTTGACCTACCGAAAGCGCGACTCGATCAATGGAGTAATTCGCGATTTTATCAAGTTTAATGATCCCATTTACGATTTCAAAACAGATGACGATATCACCCATATTTTTTGGGTCGTTGACGACGCGGATACAGTCGCCGCCCTGCAAGCACTTTTCCTGGATGTTCCCACACTCTATATCGCCGACGGTCACCATCGCTCCGCCACATCGGCCAATGTGGCGCTTAAACGGCGTGAGCAGTATCCTGACGCGCCGGCCGATGCCGAGTTCAATTATTTCATGGCAGTGATTTTCCCGGATGAAGATTTGTTTATCATGGACTATAACCGCGTCGTCAAAGACTTGAACGGGCTGACACCACAATCATTTTTGCAAGAGATCGGCAAAGTCTACAAGATCAAACAAGTCGATCAACCATTCCACCCGCATAAGAAGGCTGAAATGTGCATGTACCTTGACGGTAGCTGGTACCGGTTAACGGCCATGAATCGCATTTTAGAGGGGCTTGATCCAGTTGAAAGCCTCGATGTTTCGATTTTGCAGAACAATGTGCTCACGCCTCTTCTGGGAATTGATGATCCTAGAACGTCGATGCGTATCGATTTTGTTGGGGGCATTCGCGGTCTCGATGAACTCAAGCGCCGTGTGGACGGAGGATGGGCAGCCGCGTTCGCCATGTGCCCGACGACGATGGACGATTTGCTCACGATCGCTGACGCGGAGATGATCATGCCTCCGAAATCAACGTGGTTTGAGCCCAAACTGCGGTCTGGTTTATTTGTCCATATGCTGTCCGACTAACGAGTCGTTCAGCGAATAAGGTTGTCGTTGTGACGCATACAGACCAATCCCTCCGTCAAGGTATGCCTGCCTGCTCGGAGGGTTTTTTATCGCTATTTAAACGGTTGCCTGTCGGGCTTGCCCCGATGGCCGGGTTTACGACAGGTCCCTTTCGGACCATCGCGGCACGCGAAGGCGCCTCGTTTACTGTCTCGGAGCTTGTCTCCGCGAGAGGCATCCTCCATGA
>LFTF01000057.1 GCA_001512945.1 Clostridiales bacterium DTU023
ACGGAAAGTTCAGCCATAAAAGCTGATCAGTCGCGGCTCAAAACAATCACAACCAATCAGGCGCGCTGAACGGCTCCGCTTTTGAGACAACGTGTGCAAACATTCATGCGTTTAGGTACGCCGTCCACGATCACGTGAACTCTTTTGATATTTGCGCGCTGGTGGTGCAGAGCACGACGCGAAATCTGCGAACGCGTGATTTTAATCTTTCTGCCGAAGAACATGTCTTTCTCACAAATTTCACATTTGGCCATTGTATATCTCCTTAATTATGGGTATTACCCTTCAATTCATTCGCATAAAATGCGCACCGTGAATCATAACACATCCCGTATCAAAGGTGCAAATCAAACTTCGGTTTCGTGTGAGACGAGGTATTGATTGTTTCGCTACTTAGGTTATTATTAACATATGAACGGATACTCATATGATGATAGCCCCGAAAGTGAGCGTTGCCGCATGAGTGCGAGCTACGAGATAACGGACACGCTATGCGATGTCCCCATGATACACGAAGATGTCGTCCGAGACGTACAAAAGCGAATAGCCGATGAGGAGATGCTATTCGACCTGGCTGAATTTTTTAAGGTATTCGGCGATTCGACGCGTATACGGATTCTACACGTGCTTTCTCACGCCGAGCTTTGCGTGTGTGATATTTCCGCACTGCTTCTTATGTCTCAATCTGCTGTCTCACATCAGCTGAGAATTTTGAAGAATGCAAGACTTGTCCGGAACCGACGCGACGGCAAAGTCGTTTACTACTCGCTTGATGACGAACACGTTAAAGATATTCTAAACGTCGGCTGTGAACATTTGAATGAAAAATAAACCTGAGGAACAAAAATAATGCAAGAACGCGACTATTGCTCAACAGTGAAATGCAATGTTAAATCCGCCGGCGATCAACCAACCTGCCCAACCGGAACTGATCTTCCCTGCTGCAGATGTGAAGATACAATTGATCATCCGCTAAAGCAGTTCATCGCAAATAGCGCAACACTTTCATTTATCACATCCACTCGCGCCAGAATAACCGGGGGATTAGTGTTTCTGGCAGCTGCCTTCATCCTCAAAGATTACGCCACACTTTCTTTTTTTCTTTTTCTTACCAGCTATCTGGTAGTTGGCACAGGTGTCATTATTCAAGCCTTACTGGGACTGACGCGGGGCAAAGTCTTCTCGGAACACTTTCTGATGTCAATCGCTACAATCGGCGCGTTTATCATAGGCGAATACGCAGAAGGCTGTGTTGTCATGGTGCTCTATCTGATCGGCGAAGAACTCGAGCACAGGGCGGTCGACCGCACCCGGAGATCGATTACTTCACTTGCGGCGATCCGTCCCGATATCGCCCATCTTGTCATAGATGAAGTCGTATCCGATCAACCTCCGGCGTCCGTCAGCCCCGGCGACCAGATTTTAGTCTATCCGGGTGAACGCGTACCACTCGATGGCAAACTTTTGAGCGACAGCGCTACGCTCAACTATTCGGCACTCACCGGAGAATCACAGCCCGTTGTCGTCTCGACGGGAGAAGAGATTATGGCGGGCGCCATCAACGGACAAACGCTCCTGTCATTAACTGTTTTGCGTGATGAACAACACTCTGCAGTGATACGCATTATGCAGCTTGCTGAACAGGCGGGACATAAGAAGACACGGGTCGAAACATTTACGGAACGGTTCGCCCGGTACTATACGCCAGTTGTTGTTTTCATGGCGCTGGCCATTGCCTTCCTGCCATCACTTTTGATTTCGGGGCAGGACCTGAATGTCTGGGTTTACCGCGCACTTCATTTCCTTGTAATATCGTGCCCCTGCGCGCTTGTCATCTCTGTACCTCTCGCCTTTATCGCAGGGATAGGCAACGCCTCGCGTCACGGCGTCTTCATCCGCGGCAGTCAATATCTCGAAGCCTTGACGAACATCGAAACCGCCGTCTTCGATAAGACTGGCACACTGACAACAGGACGCTTTGAGATCACGAATATTGTGACCGCCCCAGGCATCACCGCCGATCAAGTGATCGAGATTGCCGCAATGGTTGAGCAACACTCGACACATCCCATCGCGGAAGCAATTTGCCGATCATTTAATGTGCGATCAAAAAACAACAGCAGGCCACTTCCTGTTATCACCTCCCCCACTGAAGAGATTCCCGGCCATGGCATGGTTGCTGAGATCGATGGCAATCAGGTTCTTGTCGGCAATATAAAACTAATGAATAGCCGCAAAGTTGATATGGGTAACGCAGGTGAGATATCCTCTGCTTCCACCTTGATTCACGTTGCGCGTGGCGGAAACTGGATAGGCGCGCTCTATGCAGATGATGCGTTGCGAAGCAGCGCGAAACATTCCATTGAAAGACTGCGAGATCAAGGCACTACAAAAATTGCGATTCTCTCAGGCGACCGCGAACAAGCCGTTGCCAGAGTCGGATCGGAGCTCGGCGCAGATGTCATCTACGCGGGGCTGCTCCCAGAGGACAAAATTGAACGATATGAAAAACTGCGCCAGTCTGCACACGGGCGAACAATTTTCGTCGGAGATGGCATCAATGACGCTCCTGT
>LFTF01000119.1:0-2941 GCA_001512945.1 Clostridiales bacterium DTU023
TCATCTTGCTCCCCCTCTTCATCGAACATCACACTCACATCGTCGTCGTCATCCTCCGGCGGCCAGATCCTCCATTCAATGGTGCGCTTAAACACATTGTCAAGAATCTCGCCCTGCTTTAGCAAACGCTCAACATAGGTGGGAAGCGCGAAGGCGCCTCGGTGAAGGTTCGTATTATAGTAACGTGTCTGGATACCCCATGCATCCCACCGCTCGGGGTTGAAATCCTTGATTGGATCATACCGATTGGATACGAAGCCAAACAACCAGTGACCGGCCGGGTACGTCGGGACGTGCGCCTGATAGACCGATACAACAGGGAAAATCGACGTCGTTTTACGATAAATGGCGGCCGCCTCCTCTGCATCTTCTTTAAAGTAGGGGCCTTCGTGTTGGTTAACAAGGATACCGTCTTCCTTCAGCGCGTGACGACAGTTGCCGTAAAACTCTCGGCTGAAAAGGCTCTCTCCGGGGCCGAAAGGGTCGGTAGAATCAACAATAATGAGATCGTACATGTTTTGACTGCGCCGCACATACTTCAACCCATCTTCATGGAGAATCGTGACGCGCGGATCATCAAAAGAACCGGACACAGTGGGCAGGAATTGTCTCGCCACCTCGACGACCAGGGGGTCAATCTCAACGAGTACAATCTCTTCGATATCTGGGTATCGGCAGAGTTCACGTAGGACACCTCCGTCACCTCCCCCAATAATGAGTGCCCGACGAACATCCGGATGAACAGCCATCGGAATGTGTGTGATCATTTCGTGGTAGATGAACTCATCTTTTTCCGTCATCATGATGATGCCGTCCATGACAAGCACGCGGCCGAACTCATAGCTGTCCAGCACCTGGATATGTTGAAAATCAGAATGCCGTGAGAACAGTTGCCGCCTGACGCGGAAGCTGATCTTCATATCAGCCGAGTGGTATTCACTGAACCATAATTCCATGACAATCCCTCCCTCCTGTCAAAAACGTTTTGACGGTGTCGTCATATCCGAAAGTTATATCCCGTCACACGATCCGTTCCCGCTTGATTCCAAAAGCACGAAAAGTTTTTCCACTGCCGGATCCTCGGTGCCCGTCATTTTACTGCCCTTTTCCTTGGCGTACCGGATATACTCAAGCACTTCCGGTGTCACGCGTTCGCCTGGCGCGAGAATCGGAATACCCGGCGGATAGCACATCACAGATTCTGACGCGATACGCCCCATACACTCCCCAAGCGGCAGGCTCTCTGAAGGCGCATAAAAGGCCTCGGCGGGAGTCATCGCGACAACTGGGCGGATGTATTCATTGACAAGATCGGTTGCCGGTTCGCAGCCAAAAGAACGGCGTATATCGGCAAGCGCGGCGATCAGCCGTTCAATCGCGACAGGCCGGTCGCCTACCGACATAATCGCGAGGAAGTTGTGAAGGTCTCCGAACTCAATTTGGATGTCGTATTCGTCGCGCAGGAGGTCATAGATTTCCACCCCGGACAGTCCCATGGCCCGCGTGTGTACCGGGAGCTTACATAGATCAAACGCGAAGAAGGCATCCCCGTCAGATTTCTCGTCGCCAAATGCGTCGTAACCGCCAATCTGGTTGATCTCACGGCGCGCATAATCCGCATAATCGATAACACGTTGGTAGGTCGCGTGACCGCGAAGAACGAGATTTCTGCGCGTAATATCGAGCGAAGACAGGAGCAGGTAAGACGCGCTCGTCGTCTGCGTCAAATTGATGATCTGTTGCACATAGCCGCGGTCACCGCGCATCGCGGGACCCAGAAGCAACAGCGAACTCTGTGTCAACGAACCACCTGTTTTGTGAAGTGAGACCGCGCTCATGTCAGCGCCCGCCTTCATACCCGAAATCGGCAACTGGTCAGAAAAATACAGATGTGTGCCGTGCGCTTCATCGACAAGGACACGCATTCCGGCTGCGTGAGCAAGGTTGACGATNNGAGTTGACGGACGGGTTGACGTAAACGGGGATCGCGCGCGAAAGGATCAGCGCATTAATAGCGCTGCGGTGAACATTTCTCGGCATGATAATCTCATCTCCCGGATTGCAGGTAGAAAGAATCATCGCCTGGACGGCAGACGTCGTTCCGTTGACCATAAAAAAACAGCTGTCAGCGCCAAACGCGTCAGCAGCCAGCTTCTGTGCCTCATCGATCACGCCGGTCGGATGAATCAGGGTGTCGAGCATCTTCATCGCGTTGACATCGACAGATAGACACTGCTTGCCAAGGAAAGCCGTGAGCTCCTCATTACCCCTTCCCTGCTTGTGACCGGGCACATCAAACGAAACCATACGGCGACGGCGATATTCGCAGAGCGCTTCATAAAGAGGCGCTCGCGTCTGATCAAGTGTATAGCGTTGACTTGACTGCTTATTCAAAGATATTTCTCCCATTGAAAATCTCGATCATCTCACGCTCAAGCGCGTGCCGGATCTCATCGCTTTCACCTTCGGTCAGCTGGTTGAGATCGAAACCGAATATATAATTGTCAAGATCTATGTCGCGGAGCATCATCCGAGTGTGAAACAAATTGGATTGATAGACATTGACGTCCATCGCGTTATATCGCTCGAGTGTGTCCGGTTCGATGAAATCTTGAATCGAACGCACAGGGTAATCGAGAAAATATTTTCTGCCACCCGTATCACGCGTGAACCCCCTCACCCGATAATCGACCGATATGATGTCCGAGTCAAAGCTGCCGATCAGATAGTCGAGCGCCGCGAGCGGTGTCACGCGGCCACACGTCGAAACATCAATATCGACGCGGAACGTCGAGATTGAACGGCTGGGATGTGATTCCGGGAATGTGTGAACACTCACATGGCTGGTGTCGAGATGGCCCAAAATATGCGAAGCGGGCAATTCCAAAATACCGCGGTTGTTGGTCGGATCAATCTCTGTCTCCTGGAGAGGCCCGTCCGC
>LFTF01000119.1:2969-3480 GCA_001512945.1 Clostridiales bacterium DTU023
ATATCCGTCAGGTCCCGAAGGATTCCCGTCAACCGTTCCGAATTGTACTGCTCGTCGATATAAGCGATGTACTCCGCTTTTTCACAGTCACTTCGCGCGTAATTTACATCGTAGATATTGAAACTCAATGTCTTGGTTAAGTTATTAAAACCGTAGAGCTGTAGTTTGTTTTCCAATGCATCGCCTCCGAAAAATAAATAACGAAATTTGTACGTTACATTCTATCACGGCAACGAAAATATTCGAGGTTTAAGAATGAATTGGGCAGCGCCTGCCCCACCCCTTGGTGGCAGTTATAAGGTCAATGAAGCGAGGAACTCATCCATCCCTCGTTTTAGGTGTTTTTCAGTGGTCGGATCGAGGCACTCACCTTGTGGCGTGAACTTTTGATCGACGAGATCGACTTGAATCTGTCTCGCGAAGAGTTTGGCCGCGACACCAGGTGAATTCAGTATCTGAGTCAAATGTATCTGCGCCCGGATCGTCCCGAATCGCCCTGTGCTTCCGCCCA
>LFTF01000119.1:3490-4014 GCA_001512945.1 Clostridiales bacterium DTU023
CCGGGAATCGTATGATTGTACTCGGGCGTTATCATGACAACACCGTCGGCTTGATCAAAGAGCCGACGCATCGCATCGATTTCTGTATTCGGATCGTCCTCGATGTCCTCATTGAACATGGGGATCGATGCCAGCGGGAAATGCGTCAAGTTAACTTGCCCACCATATTGCCTGTCAAACCAACGCGCAATTTTTTTGTTGTTCGATTTTTCGCTAATGCTGCCTGTTACGATTAAAATATCCATGGCATTTTCCTCCTCGATAAAAACAAATAACACCTATTTGAATAATGCTTACTATATCCTTATTTTACCTGCCGGAGTGTCATGATGCCGTGCCACACGTCTCAAAACAAACAAGAGCCCCAATCGCGTGACGATTGGGGCTCCCAGATGGCGTCCCAGGCAGGAATTGAACCCGCATCCGCAGCTCCGGAGGCTACTGCCTTATCCATTAGGCCACTGGGACGTGCCAAGTCATTCTAGTACACACACGTCCAAACATCAAGAAATTTTGTCCGCGGC
>LFTF01000119.1:4154-5440 GCA_001512945.1 Clostridiales bacterium DTU023
GCGCGAATCAACGAGATGTCCATCAAGGTAACTGTCTCGCGCGGCGGATCGCCGTAGCGGTCGATCAACTCATCGTAAACATCCTGGTAATCGTCGATCGTGCTGATTGAACCGATACGTCTGTAAATCTCAAGCCGCTCCCCTCCCTCGCGCACATAAGTGTCGGGCAGGATGGCATTGACGGTGAGATCGACAATCGTCTCCGATTTCTTGTCTGGGAGCTGACCGTCCCTCTCCTCGATGACGCTCTCTTCGAGCATCTTGCAATAAAGATCATAACCGATCGCACCAAGATGACCACTTTGTTCTGCGCCGAGAAGGCTGCCCGCCCCGCGCACCTCAAGATCTCGCAGCGCAATCTGAAATCCCGATCCCAGTTCTGTGAAATCTCGTATGGCTGTGAGACGCTTCTCCGCCGCCTCGCTGATGACTCGATCCGGCTTATAGGTGATCAGCGCGTATGCCTGGCGGTCAGATCGCCCCACCCGCCCACGCAACTGGTAAAGTTGCGCCAATCCAAACCGGTCTGCGTCTTCGACAATAAGCGTGTTAACACGCGGCATGTCAATCCCTGATTCAATAATGGTCGTGCAGACGAGCACATCGTATTCACCGGCTATGAAATCCGAAATTACCTGTTCCAGTTGGCGCTCAGACATCTTGGCATGCGCGATGCCGAACCGGACACCCGGGAGCTTGTCTTCAAGCTCTGCCGTCCTGCCGTCAATCCGGTGCGTATTATTGTAAAGATAAAACACCTGGCCATGGCGCGCTTGTTCACGCAATATTGCGTCGAGTATCAGGTCTTCATCATATTCAATCACGGTTGTCTGAACCGGAAGTCTGTCCTCCGGACCTTCTTCCAAAAGAGAGATATCACGTATCCCCGATAAGGACAAATGCAGCGTTCTTGGGATGGGTGTCGCTGTCAGTGTGAGGACTTCGACTGAAGGTGATAGCGACTTAATCATTTCTTTGTGATCGACACCAAAGCGCTGCTCTTCATCGACAACGAGAAGTCCCAGATCGCGAAATTTTACATCTTTTGATAGTAGGCGGTGCGTCGCGATCACGATATCGACTGCGCCGCTGGCCATATCTTTGATTATCTGCTTCTGTTCTTTGGGAGAAACAAACCGCGACAGCTGTCTGACTGTTACAGGAAAGCCTTCAAGTCGTTCGCAAAGGTTTTTGTAGTGCTGACTGACAAGCACCGTGGTCGGAGCGAGCAATGCCGCCTGCCTGCCCTCCATCACACACTTGAAAAGCGCGCGAAAGCAAACCTC
>LFTF01000119.1:5487-5769 GCA_001512945.1 Clostridiales bacterium DTU023
CGCAACTGGTCGTCGGTCTCCTCGTAAGGAAATGAAGATTCAAACTCGCTTTGCCACGGTGTGTCGGGAGCGAAGACGTGACCTTTGATCGCTTGCCGTTCGGCGTACAATGCGGTGATGTCCGTGACGAGACGTTTGATCGACGTCCTGGCACGGTCTTTCTGACGCTGCCATTCTATGCCGCCAAGCTTGGATAATCTGGGCTTTGAGTCTCCGGCGGGAATATAGGTCGACAACAATTCCATCCGGTCAACGGGCAGGTGGAGCATACCGTCACGGTAA
>LFTF01000119.1:5835-7983 GCA_001512945.1 Clostridiales bacterium DTU023
AACACCTCGCGTTGAAAACGGGTTTTACGTCGACTTTTCTTGCGACTCACGCCATAGAGATCTTCCGTCCCCACCGCGGTGAGTGCGGGTTCCTGAAATACAAATCCGCGAGGCAACACCCTGGGAATGACAATGGCTGACACAATGCCGCGTTCCGCCAAGAAAAGAGACAATTGTTCCGCGCGTTCGTCCGATCCGGAGAAAAGCAGCGCAACACCTTGTGTGCTCAAAATGCCGGCCACATGGTCCGCCATTTTGTCGGGATTGCTTCTATACCGGTCAGACGGGCGCGCCCGGAACACAATCTCCTCCGCGCCCGGCAATCCATTCCCTGATACGGGTAGGTCTATGAGCGCGAGAAAAGACTTTGCGGCGTCTACCGCGCGAAATACGTCGGGAGGCGTGATCTGACAATCCGACGCGATCGGAAATGTTTCTCCCTTTTCAACGAAACCTGACACTCTGGTCGAAAAGCCGGCGTGTGAAGCGTCCATGCGTCTTGAGAATGTAAGTGGTTCGTCGAGAAACAAGAGCGGTTGAGATAGATTGGCGTAATCGAACACGGTGTAATGATCGGGCTCAAAAATGGGAAGCCATCGGTCAACTGATGGAAAAAAAACGTGTTCCTCAAACAACTCCGCGTCGCGCAAACCCGATCGATCCAAGCGATCTCTCACTTCTGCCGAAAGGCCGGCCTTGATTGTTCGCGCCTTTTGTTGCGCCGTGATCTCTCGGATTTTGGTAGCTGTTTGCTCCCATTCATCGGCACACAGGGGAAATTCTCTGGCAGGCGGAACATGGAATTCAGAAAGCACGTGTGTTGACCGTTGCGTATCAGGATCAAGTACTTTCAACTCATCAATGACGATATCAAAAAAAGAAAGCCTGACGGCGCGCACTTCGTCGCGAGTCACCCCCGATGGCCAGATATCGATGATGTCGCCGCGGCGCGCGTATTGTCCGCGGCATTCGACCTGCGGCACTCGCTCATAACCCGCGCGAACGAGGCGCTCTTCAAGCACTTCAGGCTCGATCTGTTGCCCAAGGGAGAGATTGATCGCGAACGACATGAAAGTGTGCGGAGCCCGCAGACGTTGCAAAGCGGCATCTGCCGGGACAATCACGACGCGGTAATCACCTGTCCCCAACCGCGCCAGCGCGGCGGCGCGTTCCAGCTCGACGTCGCGGTTGACGGCACGCGCGTCGTAAAGTGAGAGTTCTCTCCCGTGAAACGTCATGATATCTTGGGTCGATAAAAAGGCTGACAACTCTTCCCGGAGCGTACGCGCTCTCGATTCGTCCGCAACGAACACCATTGAGCGTCCTTGTTGCTGGTCCGTGAGTGACGCGATCAGGAAAGATTTGGCTGAGTCAGGAAGACCTGAGACATTCGCCTGTCGGTGTTGCGCGATAACGCGCCGCAGATTAACACCCGCAGCTGATTCTAGAACAAGTCGGGACGCTTGGGACCAGACCGTACGGTCTCTGTCATGATTATCGTCGTGGAAAGTGTCCATTACCCTTTTTTATTGAAACGTTCTTGTGCAACCTGCTGTTGCCCCTGAATGATCAGTTCAACGGCGTCGCACGCGTCGAGGATCGCCTCCTGAAGCGTGTTCATTTTAGCGGCGGGTATTTTGCCAAGTACAAAATCGATCGTATCTTCGCAAGGAGGTGGCCCGATGCCAATGCGGACACGTGGAAAATGATCATTTTTTAGGTGATTGAGGATCGACTTCATGCCGTTGTGGCCGCCCGCTCCCCCCTGGTCGCGGACTCGTATATGTCCCAACGCGAGATCAAAATCATCATAGAGGACAATAACACGTTCAGGAGAAATGCGCCCAAAGGCCATGGCGCGTGTTACGCTCTCACCCGAGAGGTTCATATAGGTGTTAGGCAATAGAAACCTGACACGTTCGCATCCGACCATCCCCTCGCCCATGAGGCCTCGGAAACGGCGTCTGCTAATCCGGATCGAATGGCGGGTCGCAAGTGTTTCTACTGCCATCCTGCCCACATTGTGCCACGTCCGATCGTAGCGTTTACCGGGATTGCCGAGCCCAACGATCAGCCACTCCTTTTTCTCCATCAGCGGCCTCCCCCATCAGATATCCCTGCTTGAGACGGCATAATGGAAAGCTGTTC
>LFTF01000119.1:8081-11863 GCA_001512945.1 Clostridiales bacterium DTU023
CCGTCCGTTTCAAGCTGGCCTGAAACGGTTCGCAATGCCAGTGACGGACGGTTGTTCTCTTGAGACAGATGTGACAGCGCAAATATCTCCGTGCCGTGACGGATCAAGTATGAAGCCGCTTGGCCTGCCTGATCATTGGACAGGTGTCCGTACTCGCTCGTGATACGCTGTTTTAGAAAGCGAGGATAGGAACCTGTTTCCAACATGTCGGGGTCAAAATTGGCTTCGAGGTAGACAATACGACATCCGGTCAACGCTTCGCGCGCTGGTTTCGCGAAATGCCCCAGGTCTGTGGCTACGCCTATATCACCGTAAGAGGAGGCTATACGAAATCCCACCGGATCAATGGCATCGTGCGGAGTTGAAAAGGGCAAGATCACCGTGTCGCGGACAGAAAAAGACTGCCCTGGCGCAATCAGATGGACCAGAGACTCGTCAATACGTCCTAATTGAGACTTGGCCGCACGGTAAGTTTTTGCCGTGATATAAAGCGGGATCCGATGTCGCCGCATGACTACGCCGAGACCAGAGCAATGATCCGAATGTTCATGCGTGAGCAGGATGGCATCGACCGCCTCGGGGCGCTCGTTAACTGACGCCAGCGCCAGCGCGAATTGCTTGCCGTTCATACCGCAATCAATCACAATGCCCGCTGACTCCGTCCGAATGAACGTCGAGTTTCCGCTCGACCCGGAGCGAAGTGAAACAGAGAATGTGGTCATAAGATTATGATTCGACGCGCTCGATTTTCGCGCCCAGCCGTGTCAGCTTGTCAACAAAGTATTCATATCCGCGCTCAATGCGGTTGATATCGAGCACTTCGGTTGTCTCTTTGGCAGCCAATCCGGCCATCACCATGGCGGCACCGGCCCGAAGGTCGCGCGCGGTGATGCGGGATCCCGTAAGATGCGAGTTGCCCTGTACGACCGCCAGCCTGCCCGAGGTAATGATATTCGCGCCCATCATGCGGAGCGCGTCGACATATTGGAAACGGTTTTCCCAAACATTTTCGATCATGCGGCCGGTTCCCTCGGCGACGCAAAGCAGGACAGTGGCCTGCGGTTGAAGATCTGTCGGAAATCCAGGGTAAGGCATCGTTTTAAAACTGGTGGCCTTGAGCTTGCTGCCTTCTTTTAGATAACAGCGAATCGAGTCTTCCCCTTCTTCGACCGTCACGCCCATCTCCATGAGCTTGGCGGACAACGGTTCCATGTGTTTGGGAATAACACCCTCAACAGTGATATCCCCGCCCGTGAGCGGCGCGAGCATCATATAGGTGCCCGCTTCAATCTGATCGGGAATCACCGTGTACTCCTGATTGGCGGGAAGCGTCGGCCGCCCGTTAATCCGGATCACATCGGTACCGGCTCCGCGAACGTCCGCGCCCATGGCATTGAGAAAGTTGGCGACATCGACGATATGAGGCTCACGCGCCGCGTTGTCTATCACCGTCTTGCCCTTGGCTTTGACAGCGGCGAGCATGATGTTGACAGTTGCTCCCACACTTACTGTGTCAAGAAATACGCCGCCGCCGGTTAGCTCTTCGGCTTGACACGAAACAATCCCGTGAGCGACTTCTGTTTTCGCGCCAAGCGCTTGAAACCCCTTGAGGTGCAAATCGATTGGGCGAACACCAAAATCGCAGCCACCCGGCATTCTCAAAGCGACCTTGCCGAAGCGCCCGAGAAGCGCGCCAAGAAGATAATAGGAGCCTCTGAGTTCGGTCACGCGGTCGTGCAGCACCTCGTGAGTGTTGATCGTGCGCGCGTCAATCCTTACAGCGCCCGGACGGATATACTCCACAGTCGCGCCGATATCGCTGAATATTTCGAGCAGGATTTCAATGTCGCTGATAGCGGGCAGATTCTCAATGACGCAGGGACCGTCTATCGCCATCGCGGCGGAAAGCACCGCCAGCGAAGCGTTCTTGGATCCACCGATCCGTACGTGTCCGTTTAGGGGCTGTCCGCCCTCAATCATATAACTGTGCAAGTAAACCTCTTTTCAGATCACTGATGAAATGTCCATACTATTGTTAACTTTTTCGTTGATTATTTCAAGAAGGGTCCTCAAATCGAGTGCTTCTGTACCATCCAGGTCTGCGCCATCTTGTTCTCCTAACCAACTGCTGATCAAAATGGCAGCCGCTCTCGTGATCTCATCTTGCGGCTTTTCTTTGTGCGAGAACTCTATCAATACTTTTTGTAGGAATCGCGTCGCGCTCGGCAAGAAGAGCGTGAACTGACTGCCCAGATTGTGCTCGCTTTCCACTTCGATTCTGCCATGGTGCATCTTCGCCAGCTCTTGCGCGATTGAAAGACCGAGCCCCGTGCCTCCAAATTGGCGTGAGCCCGTTTTGTCTACGCGGTAAAAACGCTCAAAGATGTTCGCAAGCTCATTGTCAATAATGCCAATGCCGTTGTCCTTGACTTTAACATAAACATCGTCGACTACCGTACCGATATAGACCTCAACCCGACCGCCCTGACGTGAATATCGGATCGCGTTGACAAGAAGATTTGTGAGGATGCGTTCAATCGAACTTTTATCAGCGAAAACGACCGGGCCGCGCGTCATCGAATAGATACCCAGCGAGATGTCTTTGTCTCGCGCCTGAGCGGCAAGTCGGTCGCTGATCTGACGTGCGCAATCGGTCAAATCAAACAAGGTCGCCTGGATGCCCACACCGCTGCTGTCGATACTGGACAAGAGCAGAAGGTCTGTGATGAGACGTTCCATACGGATTGAATCATCGTAGATGCGCGCGACATCAGTCTTAATCTCGTCGCGCTCTTTTTCGTCAATACCCCAATCGAGAAGCGTTTCGGAATACGATTTCATGGTGGTAAGGGGTGTCTTTAACTCGTGTGAGACGTTGGCGACAAAATCCTTGCGTCGCTCCTCCTGACGTCTGATCTGTGTGAAATCCTGCGCCGTGATGACGTGCCCGCCAAAGCCCTGGCCATTGCTTCTTACGGGACGTTGCTGGCAGACAAGTCTCAAGAATCGATTGTTGAGTGAAATTTCTCCCGAGACATCGTCACTGCCTAAATAATAAGCGGCGCGCATACCGTTATCGGTTCCAAACCGATCGAGAAATCCTGAGAGTGTGTCGGGGATAATACTGAGCGCCTCGAGTGCCACCGGATTAGAGGCAATCAACCGGTCGTCACTGCCGTAAGCGATGATGCCGAAATCGAGTGAGGCGAGAATAACTTGTGACTCTGTGCGTTCGTTCGCGATCTTGCGCATGGTACGCATCATGTCCTGATCTGCTCGGTGCCGACCTCGCTTACCCTGCCACATCATGATGGGCACGATAACCGCAGCGGTTAGCACAGATGATAGAAGGGCGATCTCCAGAGGCGTCATCTGTCCGTTCCGTCGTCCGCATTTTCTTGATCACGCCTGAAATAATAGCCAATACCGCGCTTGGTCAAGATATAGCGAAACTCATCGAGATTGGGTTCTATTTTTTCTCGGGCGCGTCGCACCGTCACATCAACCGTCCTGACGTCGCCGTAATACTCATAGTCCCAAACATTTTCCAGCAATTCTTCCCGTGTGAAGACTTGGCCCGCGTGACAGGCAAGAAAGCGAACCAGTTCATATTCGCGAACCGTAAGGTCGACGGGTTGACCGTCAAGTGTGACCTGATAGGCATTCTGATCGATCGCGATACCGCCGATCCGGATACTCGGTACAAGTTCAAACCGATTCTCCTGCAAATTGACACGGCGAAGCTGAGCTTTGACTCGAGCCAATACCTCACGGACGCTAAA
>LFTF01000119.1:11926-12060 GCA_001512945.1 Clostridiales bacterium DTU023
ACTGTCGATTCGCGGCGAATCTTCTTGCAGACGTCAAACCCGTCCATTCCGGGCAACATGCAGTCGAGCAGGACGAGATCGGGATTGCGGCTGAACGTGAGGCGAAGTGCTTCTTCGCCATCGTATGCGGCCAA
>LFTF01000055.1:0-777 GCA_001512945.1 Clostridiales bacterium DTU023
TGAATCGTAAGGGACATAGGGTAAAAGAGAAAATGGGTCAATATGATCAGATCCGACCGTACTTTCCAGCGCAGTCATAAGCTGTTCCATAAACGTTGCAAGGCTAGCATCTTCGGCTACAACTAGGCGCACAAGGGTCTTGATCTCGTTGCGTAGGAAATCGAGATCATCAATTTGAGATAGCGTGAAGATTTTTTTATGCTCTGTGCGTTCGGTTGTTTCTTGTGACAAGAAAAGTTCTTCGACCATCTTTTCACCTGGTCTCAGACCAATGTACTCGATAGGAATATCAACTCCCGGGACAAGACCTGAAATGCGGATCATATCACGCGCCAAGTCATCGATTCGGACCAAATCACCCATATCAAGAACGAATATCTCCCCGCCCTTAGCATAGGCCGCAGCCTGAAGCACAAGACTAGACGCTTCCGGAATAGTCATAAAGAAACGCTGAACATCCGGATGGGTTACCGTAACGGCTCGGCGCTCCTCTATTTGTTTCTCAAAAAGAGGAATGACGCTTCCGCTGCTCCCAAGCACGTTGCCGAAACGTACGGCCGAAAACTGAGTGTCTTTGAGAATTCTATCAAGTGTGAGAATTGCAATTTCACATAACCGCTTAGTCGCTCCCATGACATTGGTCGGATTAACGGCTTTATCGGTTGATACAAAAACGAAACGTTCCGTTCCGTAAAGCGCAGAAATAAGCGCGGTATTGTATGTACCGTAGACATTATTCTTGACTGCCTCGCCCGGACTGTCCTCCATGAGAGGAAC
>LFTF01000055.1:871-4437 GCA_001512945.1 Clostridiales bacterium DTU023
TTTGCAAGTTCTGAACCGATCGACCCACCGCCGCCGGTGACAAGCACAACTTTATCGCGGATAAAACCACTGACCTTAGCTGTATCATATTGAACCGGATCACGACCGAGCAAATCTTCAATATTAATGTCGCGAATATCCGATAGGCCCACTTCATCACTTAATAGTTCCGAGAAAAATGGGAGAAGTCTCACCCGGCAGTTTGTCTCTTGACAAATGGCTAAAATTTCACGAAGCGTTTCGCTGGAGGCAGACGGGATAGCAACAATAATCTCATCGATGTTGTGTTGTTTCGCCAATTGTACAATGTCGTTACGATCGCCCAGTACGGGAACGCCGTTATTTTTGTAAAAATGGGTTAACGGGTTGTCGTCAACCGCGCAGATTGGCTCACGAATGTTCTGCTTGGTCTTTAATTCCACAATGATCTGACTTGCGGCAGAGCCTGCGCCAACCACCATAACGCGAATCGGTTGATCGCCCTTTGTACGTTTCCGCATCCTCATGACCTGGCGCCGTGATTGGTAAAATCGGTAGAAAATCCGTATTGCGAGAACCGCGGATGTCAACAAGAACCAGTAAATGATGTAGGCAGCAAACGGCAAATTGCGTTTCATGAGCTGAAGCGATAGCACCATGAGGAAGAGGTGAAGTACGGTACCTGCGATAAGCACAAGATATTGTGAGCCACGTGCGAAGGCCCACATCTGAGTGTAAAACCCGATCAACGAAAAACACAGACCTGCCAGCGCCACAATCACAAACCATGACACCTTTATATTGTTCAACATGTTGACAGGTACATGCCCGTCATAAACAATATAAAGCGCCATTATGAGCGCCGCGACACTCGCCGAAAGGTCATACGCAATCAGAAATAGTTTGCGAGGCGTCATTCGGCGAATCGGTTGCTCCCTATTTTTAATGTCGTGAAAAGGTAAATTGAAAATTTTATTGGCCTGTTTCTTGCGTTTTCTCTTTTTTCGAAGATTCCAAATATGAATTGATGTCTTCTAAAAGACCGTCAACACTAATACCGTGAACCACGCAGGCCTGTTCAATCGACTCATTGCTGGCTAGCATACACCCGATGCAGTGTAAACCGTGGCCCATCAATAGTTCTGCTAGATTCGGATCAAGTTGTAAAAGATCCAGAATCAACATTTCTTTAGTCGCTTTCATAGTTAATACACTCCTGTAAAGTAAAATCATGCTTCGTGTATGGTAACTCAAAGATATGGTTTATTTCAAGCAGGAAGCGTTACGGTACGGTACATTCACTACCTCTTTTTGAAATGATGATTGATCTGTGAGTAAAATTGACTGCATAATCGCTGGAAGCCTTGACAATATGAGCTTTGGCAAGGATAATGGGCAAAGTACATAGCCAGAAGGAGGCTCCTTATATGAACAAAACTGAACTTATCAATGCAGTAGCTGCCGAAACACAGCTCAGTAAAAAAGACAGCGCAGATGCTGTTTCCGCAGTTATCAATGTGATTACTGAACAGCTTGCCCTCGGAGAAAAAGTCGTGCTAGTTGGATTCGGAACATTCGAGGTCCGCGACCGCGCCGCCCGCAAAGGCCGCAACCCAAGCACCAAAGAAGAGATTATGATCCCCGCTTCAAAAGCACCCGCGTTCAAAGCAGGAAAAAGTCTGAAAACAAGAGTCAATAGCTAGTCACACCCATAAAATAGCTCTTGTGGAGGCTGTCGCGGATGACAGCCTCTTTTTTTATTGAAGGTACATGCCGTCATCCGTCATGTTGCCAATATCCTTATCCTCCGTCTGCTCCAGATAGTCCCTGACCTGCTCCGTAAGTCTTGTAATCGTGCGTCCAACCGGAAGGTTGGTTTCACCGGACGCAAGGAGTTTCGCTCCCTGCGCCTCGTTTGAACACCGTTCTTGCATGGCAAGGTTATCAAGCAGATATCGGACATTCCGCTCAACTTGATGTGATTTCAGTTTGTATCGTTCTGCTATTTCGGGATAGAGCCGTTTACTTATTGGATTCAACAAGGAGACATCTGTGGCTGCCATTCTGAGTATGCTTTCAAGCAGGCGGTAGCCTCGGAGCTGAGTATTCCAAACGTATTTGGCAAGCACTTGTCCGACTGCGTGGCGTACACGAATTTCAGTGTTTCGAATATCAAGTTGTCGGTCACTGACCAAGGCTCCAGCAGTCGCCATTATTTTCTTGGCCGCGAAGGGCGAGCCCTTTCGTGCATCAATAACATAGTGAACTCTGCCGGAAGAATCCAGGACGCCAATCGCGCCTTGACGATTCATTAAATCTGCGACGTGATTTAGCAATTCACGATTAGACGCCACAAGGAAAAAACCCAGTTCATCTGCTGGTCTTCGATTGATCTCTCGTTGTTGAGACACCATATCGGAACGTATCGGTTCAATTCTCATCACAATCAACTCCCTTCTCTCATCATTATCGAGAAAAGGCACAATCAATTTTTTGCTGAGATCAAAATAGTTGGTGTCTATTTCCCTAATGTGTCACCGAGATTTGTCACATGGATAATGAAACGTGTCATAGGCGTAAACATAATCTGGTAACGTCCTTCCGAATCAGGCTTAAACGTACCGGGAGCGAAAAAATAAGATTGATCATTAATGATCAGAGAACTTCTGCCCTTTTGTAATGTTTGGAGGTCAATCTCCATGACACTGTAACGTTGATCGACCAAACGTACGAGATCGAATGCGCGGGGCACGAATTCCGTAAGGCTGAGGAACGTAATAATAATTACGATCACAACCGGCGCGAGATATGAGAGACGGGACTTATTGGAGTGATTCCAGTTATTGCGCAACAAATAGAGCAGGAGTTTAAACAGCGCAAAAATAAGTGCGGCGCTCGCGATCAAACCAGCAATAAAATATGCTGCCATCATGATTCGGCCTCCTTGGCGGTTAATGCTTTCAGCCACTCAACAAATTCCGCTTGATTCAAGATGGGCACACCGAGCTCTCGCGCTCGCGTAGCCTTGCTCCCGGGGTCTGTCCCAACAATGACAGCCGTCGTGTTCGATGAAACAGAGCCCGCCACATGCGCTCCAAGTGCCTCCAGAGCTTCCCTGGCTTCGCGACGTGACATGACGTCCAAAGTTCCTGTCAGAACATACGTGTTCCCAGTAAGGGGCTTGTGCTTGTCATCTGACGCAGCTGCTGTAAATGATAACCCATACTGTGCAAGCCGCGACACAAGCTGCTCTGATTGCGGTAGTCGAAACCAGTTCACAATCTCAGCGGCGGTAACTTGACCAATATCACGTATTGAAGAAAGTGTCTCTTCCTCTGCTTGCGCAATCGTGAGCAGATCGGGAAATGAGTTAACGAGAGCCATCGCTGTTTGTCTGCCCACCTGCGGTATACCAAAACCTGTCACAAGTCGTTCCAGTGGAGCTGTCTTGGATTTCTCGATTTCTGCCAATAGATTGTCAACACTTTTCTGCCGACCAATAATGCCTTCGTCAATGAGTTGGTCGCGTTTTTCATGCAATATGTACAGATCAGCGATTGATTTCACGTATCCATTCTCAAAGAGCG
>LFTF01000055.1:4496-7565 GCA_001512945.1 Clostridiales bacterium DTU023
TCAGGCAATCGGTAAGGCACTGAATTGGATGGTCTCTTGTTGCGGACCACTTCGAGTACAGCCGGAATAATATCTCCGCCTTTTTGGATCAAGACGGTGTCTCCTATCCGGCAATCAAGCTGATCAATATAGCTCTGGTTATGAAGCGTGGCTCTTTGCACCGTTGTGCCCGCAAGGCTGACCGGCGCAAGCAATGCAAGCGGAGTAATTCTTCCCGTTCTTCCAACCTGAGCTCTAATATCGAGGATCGTGGTTTCTCTCTTTTCTGGCGGATATTTAAACGCAATTGCCCAGCGCGGATATTTGCTTGTCGCGCCAAGGTCGGCCCGTTGATCGAGCCGATCAAGCTTAATCACTGCGCCATCAATCCCGAAATCCAATTGATCGCGTTTTTGCTCAATGGCATCAACCGCGCTGATCACTTCATCAGGTGTCTGGCAAGGAACGATATCGGGTATAACCGGTAATCCTAGTTCCGAAATCCACGCGAGAGACTCGTAATCATTGTCAAACGAGCGAGTTGAATACTGAACATCAAACGCGAAAAAAGATAACCCACGTTGCCCGACTACCGACGCGTCAAGTTGTCTGAGTGATCCCGCTGCCGCATTTCGCGGATTCGCGAATAGTTTTTTGTCACTTTCCCTCAAGGTTGTGTTGAGCGCTTCAAAAGAGGTAAAGGGCATGTAAACTTCACCTCGTACGACGAGTTCTCCCACCGGCTGTTTTAGAACTTCGGGGATCGCTGAAATCTCACGGATATTCTCAGTGACGTCTTCTCCGGACGTTACACCGTCTCCACGAGTTACCCCCCTTATTAACACCCCGTTTTCGTACGTCAGACTGATAGATAGGCCGTCAATTTTCATCTCCACAAGATAACGTGTGTCGCTCATGGAGGCGGAAGTCTTCTCGACAAACGAGATTATGTCTTTTTTGGAAAATACATCCAGAAGTGAAAGCATGGGATAACGGTGCGGAACTGATGTGAATTTTGCGGATACTTCACCCCCCACACGTACCGACGGTGACTCGCTGCGCGCGAATTGCGGCCATTTTG
This sequence comes from Clostridiales bacterium DTU023, assembly GCA_001512945.1. Lineage (GTDB taxonomy): Bacteria > Bacillota > Clostridia > Saccharofermentanales > DTU023 > UBA4923. Next base: position 5,557 of record LFTF01000055.1, read on the forward strand.
ATTCAAGTTCAAAAAGCCGTGCAAGGAGACGATCGTAATCTGAATCCTCCGCCAAAGGCGAATCGAGATCATAGTAGGCATGATTGAGCCGCTCAAGCAGAGTCGCAAGCTGGTCTATAAATTGTGCGGCATCCTCAGGTCTCGACGGATCAGAGGCGGACAAGAGCGTGTCCACATCTAGCTGAATTCCCTGCGCATCGGGCAACAGCAACGCCGAAGAATTATTTTGCCGAAATTTTATTTCGCTGTCAGAAAATTTCATGCAAACCTCCGTCAGATCGCAAACATCGACTTTTTAGGTATTTACACTGGCGGCTAAGCTTTCCCACTGCAACCGAGGACGTTGATAATCTTATTTGAGACGAGCTCTTCAATGGCTAGTCGCGCCGGCCCAAGGTACTTACGCGGATCAAACTCTGCCGGATGTTCCGCCAAGTGCTTGCGTACTGTGCCTGTCATCGCGAGTCGAAGATCACTGTCAATATTTATTTTACAGACTGCCATCGTGGCGGCTTTACGTAGCATATCCTCGGGGATACCGATCGCGTCCGGCATCGAGCCGCCATATGTATTGATCATCTGTACATACTCAGGGATAACAGAACTGGCCCCGTGTAAGACAATCGGAAAACCGGGCAATCGGCGCGCCACCTCTTCGAGAATATCGAAGCGAAGCTTGGGCGTCTGTCCTGGCTTGAATTTGTAGGCACCATGGCTAGTTCCAATGGCGATTGCGAGTGAATCACATTTCGTGCGAGTGACAAATTCTTCTACTTCATCAGGGTCAGTGTACGAAGCATCTTCGGCTGACACGCGGATCTCATCTTCGACCCCTTCGAGCCTGCCGAGTTCGGCCTCGACAACGACCTTTGGATCATGACTGTGCGCGTAGTCGACAACACGACGCGTCAGCTCAATATTTTCTTCAAATGACAGGTGGGAGCCGTCGATCATGACTGACGTAAATCCCCCATCGATACATTCTTTGCATAGCTCAAAGCTGTCGCCGTGGTCTAGATGAAGGGCGATTGGAAGATCTGAATCAATCAACGCCGCCTCAACCAACTTAATCAAGTAAGTCTGATTCGCATAGCGCCTTGCACCTGCGGATACTTGCAAAATAAGAGGAGCGCGCAACTGTTTGGCTGCGTTAACAATTCCCTGGATAATTTCCATATTATTAACATTAAAAGCACCGATGGCATAACCACCCTCATAAGCTTGTCGGAACATCTCTTCTGTTGTAACTAATGGCATAACTGCCTCCCATCTTCTATTTAATTGTTATCAAAAAGCGTATTTCTGCCCCTAGCAGGAACACGTCACCGTCATAATTAGTATACACTCCCGTGCGGGCCATGTTTCCTCAATCAGGATTGTTGAAGCTCCTCAAGACGGGAAATTTGCTCTTCGATCTTGGTGAGTTGAATCTCATATTGAGATTGTTTTTCACGTTGTTGATCGACGACGCGCTGCGGCGCTTTTTCCGTAAACTGAGGGTTAGCTAACATCGCTGTTGCACGCGCAATCTCGTCGCGTAATAGTTGAGCTTCTTTGTCAAGTCGCTCTGCCTCCGAAACAACGTCAATAAGCTCCCTTAGCGCAATCGCAATCTCTCCGCCTTGAAAAACGATAGAAATATCTTCATCCGGGAAGGGTTCATCGGCAGGAAATAGTGTGAGACCCGATATACCGGCCAAACGCGACAGCGTCTGCTCAGCATCTGCAAGCCTAGACGCGAGGTTTGTCTCGTGTGTCTTCATTTTGGCCGCAAAACGGCGTTGTGGCGCGATTTTATATTCCGCTCTAACATTGCGAACCGCTCTGATTGCGTCGATCATACTTGTCACCGCATTGACGGCATCCAGGTCATCTGTGTAATTGTCAGCATCAGGCCAGAGGGAAGAAATTAGCAGTTCGTCCTCATGTAGTATTCCGTATATCCGTTCAGTAACGAATGGCATGAAGGGGTGTAGCAACGCTAAGGTATCCGAGAAAACTCTGTATAG
>LFTF01000055.1:7750-11213 GCA_001512945.1 Clostridiales bacterium DTU023
TTTTCGAATTTCTCGTCGCGGCAGCGCAAGTCATTCCCAGGCGAGTTGCCGACGATCAAACCGTATCGGAGTGCATCCGCACCATATAAATCGATAATTTCCAGCGGATTAACTCCGTTACCAAGCGATTTCGACATCTTACGGCCGGACTCATCGCGCACAAGGCCGTGGATCAGCACTGTATGAAACGGCACTTGCCCTGTGTGATGCAGGGCTGAAAAGATCATCCGGGCAACCCAAAAAAAGATGATGTCATATCCGGGAACTAAAACGTCCGTAGGATAAAATGTCTCATAATCGACCGTTTGGTCGGGCCAGCCTAGCGTGGAAAATGGCCAAAGCGCCGAGGAAAACCAGGTGTCTAAGGTATCTTCTTCTTGAGTGAGCTTGTTACTGCCGCATGAAGGACAAACGTCAGGAGTCATTTCCGCGACAAGCATTTCTCCGCATTCATCACAATACCAAGCTGGAATACGATGCCCCCACCAAAGCTGACGTGATATGCACCAGTCGCGGATGTTTTCCATCCAGTTGAAATAAGTCTTTTTAAAATGGTCAGGGACGAACCGGGTGTCGCCATCCCGAACGGCTTGGATCGCCGGACCAGCTAAAGGCTCCATGCGGACAAACCATTGCAGCGAAATTTTGGGTTCCACCACGTTGTGACAACGCTGGCACGTACCGATATTGTGGCGCATCGATTCTTTCTTAACAAGCAAACCTTGTGACTCAAGGTCGTTGGCTACAGCGTCGCGTGCCTCCAGAACCGTCATACCTGCATATTTTCCGCACTCGTCCGATAAGCGGCCGTCTAAAGTCATCATGTCGATAACAGGAAGATTGTGGCGCAGTCCGATCTCATAGTCATTGGGATCGTGAGCCGGTGTGATTTTGACGAAACCTGTACCGAAATCAGGATCAACATAACTGTCTGCGATGATGGGTATCACACGATCTGTCAGAGGTAGTCGGATCTGTCTTCCAACAAATGGCTTATTGCGTTCGTCGTCAGGGTGAACCGCGACGGCAGTATCAGCGAGCATTGTCTCAGGACGCGTCGTGGCGATTTCAACAAAGCCTTCCCCTTCCGCAAACGGATAGCGGATGGTATAGAAATTGCCCTCTCTTTCTTCGTGCTCTACCTCAATATCTGAGATAGACGTCGCGCAGGAAGGACACCAGTTGATCATTCGCTCCCCGCGGTAAATCAATCCCTCACGAAATAAGTCGACGAATACGCGCGTAACGGCTCGTGACAATCCTTCGTCCATGGTGAAACGTTGGCGTTGCCAGTCGCACGACAACCCCAAACGCTGTTGCTGTGCAATGATTCGGTCATTATAATCATTTTTCCAACGCCAGGCCCGTTCGAGGAATGCTTCGCGACCGATCTCCTCTTTCGACAGTCCCTCTTCTCGCATACGTTGAACAACGACAGCCTCTGTTGCAATCGATGCATGGTCGGTACCGGGTAAAAACAACGCATTTTTCCCGCGCATGCGCTGAAATCGCGTCAACACATCAGGCAAAGAATTGTCAAGCGCATGTCCCATGTGAAGTTCGCCAGTAATATTGGGCGGCGGCATAACGATACAAAACGATTCCTTGTCTGACGGCGCTTCAGGATGGAATGCGCCTGATGAAAGCCATTTTTCGTAAAGCTCCGGCTCTTCCTTGGGGGGTTCAAATGCCCGTGGGATTTGATCTATACTCTTCATCGTGATTGTCTGCCTTTCCAGCAAAAAACCGCCCCGGTTGTGACATTCCGAGCCCGGTTATTTTTACTCAAAACAATTGTTCCTGCGCAGGTTTGTAATTCATTTTAACGCGTATGAATATAAGACTGCCCTTTGCACCCGGATCAAGAATTCTGAATGCTAAGCGTGTGATCCGATTCGTATCATTGGCGAGTTCCGCATTTCCCCACACAATCGATTGCTGACGAAACGCGTCCTCAATCTTTCGCGGCACAGATTCAAAGACAACGCCATTTGAATCTTCGAGAAGAAGTTGAATGTGTTTTTCCCAGTGATCAGGGTTGAGCACAATGAGTTCCATAGCATCATAAGGGGTAAGATCAAGCGGTGGGTAAGCCGAAGCAAGGGCAACTGCAGCATCAATCTCCACAGGTCGTTCATCTGCATTTCTGTATTCGAGCAACAGATCTGACCGGCTGTATCCGTGAATCTCTTGCGTCAGTGTGAGCTCTGCCCTTCCTTTAGATACGCTCCACAAGGGTCTTTCTCCAGGTAAATCCTTGTTTTTCGTATGCGGAGCATCTCGCTTCAAACGCTCTCCCCAACCAAACTGCGTCAATCGATCACAGTCCGACCAGGGCATAGGAATCAGATAATCTGATGATTCAAGGTCAACTCGGAACGGCAATACCGGCACACCGTCAGTGCCGGTCAGATTTGAATCGCCGTTGAATGTCGAATAAGCATACGTAATGGAGATAGGATCATCTATGTAATCATGCCATACGAGGACGCGCACGCCGTAAAGGATGCGAGCCTCCGCTTTAACGAAAACGCGACTCTCGTCGCAGATGGCAAAACCCTTGAGAACTGTGTCCCCCGCTTTTAGTTGCAGCCCATGACCGCGAACAGCTTGTGGTGTGAAGTCAATCATCCACTTGTTTCCAATGAGTTCCATGGAGATTGGTTCGGGCGCTCCCGCGGGAAGATCTGATACCTTCACCAGACCCGTTGCCGTTTTTGCCATGCGCTTACCGATTTCACGTTTAGCGTATGGCGTCAAAGCCGCGCATGTATGCGGCTGCTCTTGATAGTCGAGGGGCAGGTCATAGACAGTAACAAGACCAGCATTGACCGGGAAAACATGACAAGCCCGTGCCAGCATTTCGTTGAAAATAGCGAGACCGAATGCGCCAAGTCCATTATAAAGATATGGTGGAAGCTGTGAAACAATCAAGACAAGGTCCCTATCGACCGGTTCAAATATTTCGTTAAGCGTATCGATAAGATAACGGAAAGCACGTAGATAGTATTCGGGACTATCCGCATCACTTTCTCCCTGCATCCATAAGATTCCCCTAAGCGAGAGTCCGACAAAAGGNNACCTTGTGATTGAACATGGCCGACGGTTGATTTCGAGGAGAATATTCATGATCTAGCGGAATAACGTTCTGGGCAACGTTTGATTTTCGAATCGAAGCTCTGGGCACAACAAGAGGCGCAGGCGATGAACGGTCGGGCCTCCTCCCATCGAGTAGAGCAACTGTCTGGGGACGTGGAAATGCTGTCCGCCTGTTGAAGTCACCGGCTATCTCTTCTCTCTCTCGCTCTGCTGTTTCACTGTTCCAACTGTCACGATCTCGGTAAAGACGAACTTCACGGATGTGGTTCTTCATGACAGGATCCGATTCGATGATCTCTCGGGGTAGCCAGGAGTGAATATATGTGCCCGGGCAAGAGGCGATCACTACACCAACAGGAATGTC
>LFTF01000074.1:0-353 GCA_001512945.1 Clostridiales bacterium DTU023
ATGAGCGGTCAAAGAATGTTAAATGAACTGGCCGCCCACTATCAAATTGCCCCGGCGACGTTGAGCAACTGGAACCGACAATTTCAGGAACGAGCAGCGGAGATATTCCGGCAAGGACCGTCCGACAGTGAACGGCAAGTAGGTGATATCGATCCCCTCTACATGATCGACGTGGTCGATGACTACATCCACATTTACAACACCCTCCGTCCGCACGCATCACTGGGAGAACTCACCCCCAATGCTGTGTGCCAGCAACAATCAACCGTTCGAGCCGCTTAAAGAAAGGAGCTATTCGGATCAATCGAAATTTCGTGTCTTGACAATTGGGGCACTTTATCCAGCCGCTGAAG
>LFTF01000074.1:440-5381 GCA_001512945.1 Clostridiales bacterium DTU023
TAACGGAGTCCTTTTATGGAGGCACCATCCGGATTTGAACCGGAGAATAGAGGTTTTGCAGACCTCTGCCTTACCACTTGGCTATGGTGCCGATAAAAAGACCGGCGGTTTAGAACGCCGGTCTTCGTATGGAGCGGGATACGAGATTCGAACTCGCGACTTTCACCTTGGCAAGGTGACACTCTACCACTGAGTTAATCCCGCAAACACTAGCATTCACCGAATGCTTTTTGTTCTTGGCGCGTTGCCATATTAGCAAACGCATTCGACGCTTGTCAACCAAGAATCACCTCTGACGAGTCTCCGCAGCAGCGGAAACTCACAGTGGTGGGACCTGCCGGGCTTGAACCGACGACCTCCCGCGTGTGAGGCGGGCGCTCTCCCAGCTGAGCTAAGGTCCCTGTGGTGACCCGAACGGGGATCGAACCCGTGAATCCGCCGTGAAAGGGCGGTGTCTTAACCACTTGACCATCGGGCCTTGTTGGTGGCGGCAACCGGATTTGAACCTGTGACTCTTCGGGTATGAACCGAATGCTCTGGCCAACTGAGCTATACCGCCGTATGTTGCTGTGCGCAACAAGTTGAATGATATCAGTGTTATTTCATCTTTGTCAAGACGCGCCTAGTCTTCTTCAGTTATAGGAGATTCATCGTAGAACGCGCACGTGAGATCAAGCAGAGGCAGAAGAAATAAAGCGCCCGACCCCTCTTCCAGATTGAGACCCGCATCAATGGGTGGTGTAAGTCCAAGTTCCCTTAGAACCAATTCACCGCCTGGTTCCGTGGGGAACTGTGATGCTATAAAGATGGAACGCGCCTCAGGTAATAATTTCACTAATGTCAGTGCCGCCACAAGTGGTGCAAGTCCATCAAGAACAACAGGAATACCGGCTCGTGCAGCACCTGCAAAAAATCCGACCATAGCCGCGATATCCAGGCTGCCTGTCTTTTTCAGAACATCGAAGGCATTGTAGCGATCGGGCGCGCGTTCAGCGAGCGCATTTACCAAAACATGTGTCTTGCGAAAAAAAGTTTCATCAGCAGACTCGGCATCCCGGCCCACCAGATCGCCAGGCGAGCGCCCTGTCAGAGCAGCAAGCATCGTGGTTGCCGATGAGGCATTACCAACTCCCACCCCCCCTGCAATGAGAAGTTGGAAACCAGTGGAGACGGCTTGAGCCGCAAACTCCATGCCCAGTCGGATCGCCAGCATCATGGCTTCTTCCGTCATTGCATCCTCGCGGGCAAAATTACGTGTCCCACTCGTCATCACGGGAGCATGGATAACTCCTTCTAGCGTTGTTTCAAGCTCCACTACCCCCACATTGACAGGAACGACTGCAGTGTCCGTCACTCGACCCAGAGTATTAACCGCGGCAACACCTTGCGCCATGGCGCGGACAGCGCGAGACGTGGCCTCCTGGCCTTCCCACGCGACGCCTTCCTCAACTATGCCGTTGTCTGCCGCAAAAATGAAAAGAGCCCGCGGTTTAACCTTGACGTTCCCATCGGACGACCAACCCGCAAGCCGGATATGAAGCTTTTCCAGCAATCCAAACGTGGCCGCGCGATCACAAAGAGAATTCCATCGGTACGCTGTCTCTCGTTCCCATTGGTGATCCGGCTCGGCAATAGTCGATGTCGCTTGGAAAAACTCGGTTCTTGAAAATGTTTTCATCGTGTCACCTCACAGTTGGGAAAAATCCAGCAAAAGCGGCGATCAAAACAACGACGCCAAGCACAATACGGTAGATCGCGAACACACGAAAATCGTGCTTGCGAATATAATTCAAAAGAAAACGGATGATGACAATCGAAACCAGATAAGCAGCACCCATGCCTGTAAAAATTGAAAGCCATTGGATGGAGTTGAAATGCGTTGTTAACTTCAATAATTTCAACAGGCTCGCTCCCGCCATAACAGGAACAGCGAGATAAAATGTGAACGTCGCGGCAAGAGGGCGACTCATGCCAATCAGAAGGCCGCCCAGAATCGTCGCGCCCGATCGTGATGTCCCGGGAAATACAGCGGCGACTACCTGAAAAAGCCCGATAATAAGGGCAATGCGCCAATTGATTTGATCCATCTCCTGTATGGCAGGCTTTGTTTGTTTGTGCGCGATATGCCGTTCAACAATAATAAAAGCCACACCGACAACAATCAACATCGCGGCGACCGTCCACGGATTATAGAAAATAGCCTCTATTTTATCGTCGAACAGTACGCCGATTACAGCCGCAGGAACGCACGCAATCAGGATCACAGTCCAAAGACGTAAAATCCTGTGATCGACGGCAAACTGTGCTCGTCCGAGTTTGAACGGTGTCAGTTGTCCTTCGGCTTGGGGTAGATCTGCATACTGCTTTCTCGGAAATGGCCACAACTGCCTCCAAAATGTTACCACGACAGCGAGGATTGCCCCAAGCTGAACAACGATGAGGAAAAATGAGAAGAAAGCATCATTATTGGTCGCATTGCCGCCCGCAGTAAAGGGAACCAATCTTTCGAGCAAGATGAGATGTCCGGTGCTGCTGATCGGAAGCCATTCCGTCACACCTTCGACGATGCCGTATAAAACGCTTTTCAATATATCAAGCCATGCCATATTCCGAGGCCTCTTTCTCTATGTAATGAACGCTAACGAGGCGGAGCCGTTTCCTGCCGGATAACAAGTACACCACCTGGCAACAGCGTAAAGTCGTCCCGCTTAAATTTCCAAATGCCCTCACTGATCACGTTGCCGCGGTGGTCAAATAGTTCAAAGCTTGCTTTCAGCCGCTGGTCAAATCCCTGTACGCTCACAATGTGTGATGATTGACCAAAATTCAATGCGAAAAGTGTTTTAGAGTCGCGTGAACTGAACGCGAAAAATTCAACGTTTCGGTCGCTATCGGATTTATCATCCGGGTATGACGATTCCCGTTCATCACTTTTCCCTTCGCGGATAATAACCGGTTTTTCTAGTAGCGTTTTCCCCGCAAGACCGCGCACAGAATAAAGCGAACGAACTGCGACATGTTTGAGAGACAAGTACGGTTTTTCCGACAAATCAACATCTAGGAGAGCCAATGCTGAATTGTTGCCGAGATCTGCCAACGCGGCAACTGTTGCGTCAACCATGCGCACCTGACTGCTAAAATGTTCGAAGGAGATAGAGCGTATCAATTCAGGCATGAACGTGCTTCCTGCTATTCTGCGCCTCGGGATTTCATTGATCCATTCATTCACGATTGCCTCAAGCTTAATGGCATCGGTCACTGGTTCGTGAATAATAAAATCTCCTGCATGGTAATCCACTGTTGTGTGGCATCGCCCGTCGTCATAACGCATCGAATCGATAAAAAATAACTTGTGACGAATATCGGAAAAATCGGGTGTCGCTGTCAGCTGGTTCATAATCCAATGTACATAGTTCGCCCTTGAAACATCGTTCGGCAATTCGCCCTGCAGATCTGCAATCTCTATATAAAGAACATCAAACGCATCCGTCCAGCGGCCGATCGCACCATCTCTTGATCGCAACTTACCATAGGTTGACAGAGGCGAGCCCGCAAGATATTCAATAAGGTGTGATAACTCTTCCGGTGTTGTGTAAAGATCGATAACAAGCCACGGGACAGCTCCCATGCGCTCAGTAAGTTGGAGCGCCGCGCCGAGATTATGGACACCCGTGTCTTGTCCGGTCGCGCATCCTGTCCCTTCCGGCAAGCACCACACTTCGTCTATGTGACTCGCACGGCCGATGGGCACAGCGTCAAGGCGCATAACATCCGGGGTAAACATCTGATTGTCTTCAGGAAGCGCGGAAGACAATGCTCCGAGTGCGTCATCACTGCGCCCAAACCAGATATTATCCAAATGAAGTGTTCCACTTCCGGAAAAACCGATATTCAACCAAAGTTCATCATCCTCTTTTAATCCTCGAGGAAAAAGCAACGAGATACGTCGGTGCTGCCACACATCCCCCTGAATTGTTACCGACTCTGTTACTTCAGGAAGCGAACCGGTAAACCAAATCTCAATTTGTCCTTCAACCTCTCCCGATACACGGGCGTCAAACTCTAAACGATAAAAGGGCAAGGTATCATTTTGGACCAACCGCGAGAGATCAAGCTTTTGCGCAATTCTGGCGTTCAAATAAGGTCTGTTTGAATTAGTGATAACCTGCGGATCAGTGGTTCCCCTCCGGATCGAGAAAAGTCTGTCCCTGAGAAGCGGATCTGTCATATCGGACTCTTGCTGCGTCGATATAGGATCAAATGAAAGCGAACAGGCTCCCCCGGAATCGTAGCCTGCTCTCCCAGTCCAAATATCTTGGGAAGTAGTCATGGTAGCTCCGCCCGATATCGCCCATTCACCTTCTCGCAAAGGCTCTTCTCTGTAAGGTGGCTGCAATAGACGTGTATCAAGCGAAGACAATACGGGAAGACTGATCGAGATAAGATCGCTGGCAGTGACCTGTTCGCCGTCCAGTTTTGGACCGAACAGCAATCGTGCCGTCAATTCGGCGCGCGTCATCGTCCCGTCACGGTGCGACAAAAAGATATCTCCGGAAGGCATTAACTTGAGTCGGTTTACCCGTGTTTCCCCAAAAGGCGTCTGACGGCTCCACGTCTCACCTTGATCGCTCGAATAGATAAGATTTCCGCCAGAGGTAACGACGACAAGCTTACTTGACGACATGACCATCACATCCATCAAATCGGGCCAGCCCTTAACAGGCCCTGTTCCTTGATACCAACGCCCTAATTTATCGAAAATTGCATCTGCGTCAAAGTGTCGGACAGGTTCCTTGTCCTTCATAATGGCCATTTGTCCGCCTGCACCAACCAAGAATGTAATTCCACCCGCGGCATCGCCAGCGAGCCATCCCTGTTTTCCGACTAGCATTTCATCAAGTTGCCATTGAATGCCATTAGAGGAAGCCATCACATTCCCAC
>LFTF01000074.1:5464-10829 GCA_001512945.1 Clostridiales bacterium DTU023
AAATACAATTCCCCGGGGCCTCCCGAGGCGAGGAAGAAGCCGTTTTCATAATCAGGCAAAGCGATGTACTCAATTGCGCGAATTACCGAACCAGAAGCGCTGGTTGCGGCCAGACTCCATGATATCCCGTCTTGAGACGCGAATAAACGGCCCGATGTATCTCCCGCGATAAAGCCGTTGGGACCTGACGCGATCGCGGTCAGATCGGCCTGAAAACTGAAAGCAATCAATTCCGCGCTACCATCCCGTGGAATCCGCACCATTGCCCCTGAAGTGCCACACACGTAAGTAGCATCGTCGTATTCTGTAAATGCATTCCAGCGCACGCCCTCAGGCACCAGCGATGGCAATTCAACAGAACGTTTCAAGGAAACCCTGCCTGTATCATATCCAGTGATCTGTCCACTGCTAAGGAGTGCCATCTCAGACGACGATTCACGGTACAAGGAGAAGTTAGCTCCGGCATAATAGTCTTCTTTTAACGGAACGCGAAGCTGTGTGTCGGCAACCTTAAAACTGAACTCATCTGTGTCCCCGCTACTGGCGAAATACTGCGTATGTACCATCTGCGGACAAAATGATCCATGAGTGACTAGATTCGTTGCCGGCAAGGCAATGAGGTTGCTCCCTGTTCCCGCCACACTCATCTGGCCGGCTGCCCGCTCATTGAGACGTATGACCGTTGCATTACGGCTTTCGCTTCGACCTGTCGCACGCCACACGATCGTGAGAGCGACGACAAGGATAATCAGCAAAGAAACCGACATCACAATAACGGTTCTGCGCCGCAAGCTCAAAGGGATTGATTTGAAGCGAACAGCCATCAGATAACCATCCGATCAGAAGATGCGTTGATTTTATTCTTGTGATCATTGCGCAAAATAACGAGGCCAATCGCACCGATAATGACAAAGACATAGAGCACGAGTACGATGGCAGCTTCTGCCGTTTCCCCCGCGCCGATCAAACGAGACAGCCAACCCGAACCGATAAAATTAAACAGCACATGCATGGCAATGGGAACAAAAATGTTCTCTGTAAAATGATAAACAATTGACAAGGCGAAGCCGGCAATCAATACGTAAGACCCCTGAATGATATCCAGATGGAATACGGCAAACAGGATGGTTGTCGCGGCAACCGAAACGAATGGCTTAAATGCGCGACGCAATTCTCCCTGGATAATGCCCCTAAAAAGAAGCTCTTCCCCAATGGGAACCAGAAGAACGGTCACGAGTAATTCTAGAAACTGCGTCGAGGTTCTCCCGTCAAACAGCGCCATCTTCTCTAAGTATCCCTGAAAGAGCCGCCCTAACAAAGTCATTTCGTCGAGCGATGAAAGAAGAACCATCCATAATTGTGTGAGCCCCATAGCCCCGAGTATTACAGTCATGGCACCGATGGCTTGTCTAGGAGCTAACGGCTCAACGAGCAACAGGGGTGTTCGTTTTTTCTTTAATATAAAAAGATAACCCAGATAGAGCGGAATCAGAACAAGCATTCCAAAAAGTGACGCAAAAGTCATCACATCGGCTTCAATCATAACCTCGAGCAGAAAAACATTATCGTTGGCCTTTTCAAGGAGTTCCGCCTTAATCTCCGGATTTTTCAATAAAAATACAAATAGATGGACAAGCGATGCGACGTTGAGCACAACATGATGCAAAACCATTAATGTTAGGGGCGCGAGAAAAGTGCGCGCAGAGACATGCCTCAGGGGAGCTGTGTGCAAGGGGGACGCCCCGTGTAAAGTCACGCCATCATCTGATGGCTGAGTATAATCCGGCTGCCACACATAAGATTCCGATCTCGTATCAGGTACGTCGGAGCTATTATTAGGATTGTATTGTTCAGACATTCGCGCAGATCCCACCCATATTCCGGAAAACGTTTAACCACCGGACAGCTTACGAGCGGGTAATCGAATTGGTATACCGTTCAAAGAAATACTCGAATGCTTGTTCGAGTTCTTTCTTGTTGGTGATCGACGAGAATACCTGCTCGCCACTGTCATCTTTCCATGAGCGCATGATGACGATTTCAGGGTTTGCCCTGGAACCGTCATCGGGCTCGTAGTTATACATAACAAAATAAGTCTGTCCTCTAATCGTAAAGGTATCGAGAACAGATACGTAATACTCGCGCCCATTTCGCTCATCAACAAGGATCGCAAGCACGTTGTCATCAGAGCGACGTCTATCGTCCCCCAAAGCGGCGGTGCTGCGACCAGACGGGATGCGCTTAGTCTTCCTCGAGCTCCCCATCTTCTTCGTCGCATTCTTCGTCAAGCAACGTCTGATAGGCTTCATATACGCGCTCGTCTTCTTCGTCGTCTAGACCGACGAGTACTTCTTCACCGTCGTCGCCAACGACAAATTTCATGAAAAATAAACTCATTTCATCTTCGTCGCTCTCTGCCGGGTCGACGAGAACACAATATTCTTCTCCATTATGAGAAAAAGTGTCAGCCATGATGAAAGAATAATCTTCTCCTGTTTCGGTATCTGTCAGAACGACGTAAGCATCTTCATCAAAGAGCTCATCAACGCCTTCCTCGTAGCTACCGCAGTCGTGTTCATCTTCCGCCATGTATAGAAGTTGAAAAATGGCCATTGTTTGTATCCTCCTAAGGATTATTTTGCATATGTCCTAATCAACCCTTGCGCTTGCACGAGTGTTTCAGGAACGAACGCATTATAGCACGATCAATCGCAAAGTGCCGTCAGCCCGCCTCTCTCCCTGTCAAGCCAGTCCTGAAGCAGTATTTCGGCAGCCACACGATCGACAAGACCTTTGTCTCTCTTTTTTTTTGTCCGCGTCTCTATAATCACACGAGACGCCAAAATGGATGTATATCGCTCATCGAACAACTCAACACGGTGCGACGTGGCTTGCTTCAACGCTTCCATAAAAGCGGCCGCGGCTTTCGTGATGTCCGATTCACCACCGTCTGTCCTAATGGGAAATCCGACAATCACTGTATCCACATCGTGCAATTTGCAAAGTTCAACAATCGCATCAACTGGCCCCACCCCGTCATCACGGGTCCTCACAATCGTGAGAAGGCGATTCGCAAAAAGGCGCAGGGGGTCACTTAGGGCAACACCGACTCTGCGCATTCCAAAATCAATAGCAAGCACGCGCTTCTGCATGGAATTTATAAACGCTCGACGTAATCTCTTATGACTACTTCTAACAGTTCATCGCGCTCCATACGCCGAATAACACCGCGTGCGCCGAGATGACTTGTAATAAAGGTGGGATCACCGGAGAGGAAATAACCGACCAACTGATTGATCGGATCATAGCCTTTCTCCTCGAGCGCCAACATTACTTCAGCCATAATCTGGTGTGCGGCAAGACGTTTTTCACTGCCGATTTCAAAACGATTAGTATCTTGTTCGTCCATAGGCACCTCCTCTGGTTAGTTTACCACGATCTAGAGTTCTACGAATACACTCTGGGTACGTTTCAAATGTTTCTTCAACCGGACCGCTGACCGCTTCGCAGTACAAGAGATACATCGTTTATCAAATCGGTTGACCTAGAGAATCTCTGCGAGAGCCGTCTCTTCCTCGACGCCTATAATCCTCATCAGCGTGATGTCCCCGCTTACAAGGGGCGGTTTTCTGTCAGGTCTCGTCAACCCTTTGACATAAATGTACTCGGGTGTGTATCCCTCTGCCCTGCCTTGACTATCAAACCTTTCCACTAGAACTTGCCTCGTCTCACCCATCCTCTCACGGATTGCGAGAACGGCAAGCTCTGACGCTTTTGTGCGTAGTATCTGCGAACGTTCGATGGCGAGATCTTTGCGCACCTGCCCCGGCATGGACGCGGCCCGAGTGCCCGGACGACATGAGAAACGGAAGACATGAATCCGAACAAATTTGACTTGATCGCAGAATGCGAGTGTTTCTAAAAAATCGGCTTGTGTTTCGCCCGGAAATCCCACAATCAAATCCGTTGTGATCCCTGCACTGGGAAAAGCCTCGCGAAGCATATGAACAGCGTTCAGGTACTCCGATGTTGTATCACGACGGCACATGGCTTTGAGAATGCGGTCTGAACCACTTTGAAGGGAGAGATGAAACGAGGGACAAAGATGATGTAATTTTTTAATGCGTGCGACAAAGTCCGGATTGATCGTGCCCGATTCAAGTGAACCAAGGCGGATCCTTTGAATGCCTTCGATACGGTCGAGTGCTTCGAGTACTGTGGCAAGGTCTTGACAGCTGGCCGTGTGTTCAAAATCCACGCCATAAGCATTGATATTGGTTCCGGTGAGAACAATCTCGGAGTATCCGCGGGCGATAAGTTGTTTGGCTTCTCGGATAATGTTGTCCAGTCCTCGACTTCTTGCCGGGCCGCGCGCCAGACAAATAGCGCAATAAGTGCACCGGTTGTTGCAGCCATCCTGTATTTTAAGAAAGGCACGAGTCTCCTTTGGGAAAGCAGACGCTCCCAGCTCCTCGTAACAAGTCCAGGAACAAGCAGGCCGGATCTCTGAAACATTTCCCTCTCCCTCGCTTTCCATCGCATCCAAAATAAGATCAGCAAGCTGGTCACGCAAACCTGTGCCAATTGTGATATTCGCAAGCGTTGAGAGATCAGCGCGCTGTGAATAGCACCCACAGGCAACAAGCAGCGCGTTAGCATTTTGACGCCGAAAACGTCTTAAGGTTTGGCGGGATTTTCGTTCAGCTTCAGCTGTCACGGTACACGTATTGAGAATGTAGACATCTGCCTCATCGTCGGGGCCGACGATTGTGAGCCCTCGAGCGCGGAGAGATTCCGCAAGGGCATCCATCTCATATTGATTGGTTTTGCATCCCAGTGATGCCACGGCAAATCGCATCAGGCACTTTCCTTTCGCCAAGATGGTTTCTCTGACTTATTGTCTCACACAACAAGGCGTATTAGCGAAAAAACAATCTCGTCCACTTCTGACTTCTTGTTTGCCGCCAACAAAAAAAGAGCCGGTTGGCTCTCCTTTATGTTTTCATATAAATGGTTGCTGACGCTTACGCGCCTCTTCCCGTAAGAAGATACAAGACGATCGTAAAAACGGCAAAAGCGATTGCCAAAACCGTTGTCATCGTTTTCAGAATACCTTCTTTTGTACGGCCTTTTGTTTTTCCATAAAATGTATCGAGGCCGCCACCGCTGGAGTCACCCGAAAGAACTCCAAGTCCTTTTGATTTGCTGTCCTGCAACATAACGGTCACGATCAGCGCAATACACGTTACGATGTCAAGAATGATAAATATAATTCGCGCAGTTCTCATTTTTTTAGTTCTCCCTCAGCGCACAACACGCCGAGTTATGATAGCACAAGCCCACATTGTGTCGCAAGCGCAATATT
>LFTF01000074.1:10994-17168 GCA_001512945.1 Clostridiales bacterium DTU023
CTCGTCACAATCGCGGAAGGAACGAACGATTGTCCAAGGGCAGCAAACGCTGAAGTTGTCAGCAGTTGAATCCCCATAAGAAACTGCGAGGTCGACAAGATATGCAGATAGTTCGCTCCATGCATAATCGCCTCCTGATCGCTAAAAAAGATTGACATAATCGGTTCGCCCAGAAAAAAGAGAATCATGGTTGTCACTGTGCACATTGCTGAGACCAACCAGAAACCGGCCCAATATCCTTGCCGAACTCGAATCATCTTTTTCGCGCCAAAGTTCTGTGCCATCAGCGCGTTGACGGCCACGGCAAATCCATCAGCCGTCATCCAGGTAATGCTTTCAACCTGTGCGCCCAAACGCTGCGCCGCGACCGCAAGATCTCCGAATCGGACCACCTGACGCGAAATGAATACTGTGATGATCGCCTGCATGGACGATTGCACAGAGACTGGCGCACCCAGTTTCGCAATGGGTAACAACCGGCGAAACTCCACAGGAGCCCGAAAAAGGCGAAGGTCCGAGAACTGTTCATTGCGTTTGACTGCAACCAGCATCATAAAGAACGCCGCAAATTCCGAGACGAGTGTCGCCAAGGCTGCTCCCGAGACATCCATACCGAAAACAAGAATGAAAAGCGGATCAAGCGCCATGTTGATCGCAAGACCCGTGACGAAGACAATGAACGGCGTAAAACTGTTACCGGAAGCTGTCATTATTGCGCTGTAGAGGCGAACTCCGACTCTGGGAATCAGGCCAATACCCACAATTCGCAGATAAATTTCTGTCCTCGTGACCGTGTCCAGGTCGTTGAAATTGAAGATTGAAGTCAGCGGACCTGCCAAAAATACAAAGATAAGTGTCAGAACAGCAGCCATAAAGAATCCCAGACGGAGTGCAGTGCGCGCCCAGCCTCTGGCTCCTTCATCATCACCCGCACCAAGTGACTGCCCTATAAGAACCTGTCCGCCAATACGAGGCAGCGTAAACAAACTGTCTACCAGCCAGAACAGCGTCCCGCCAGTACCAACCGCGGCAACAGCGCGCTCACCAAGCATAGACACCCAAAACATGTCTGTCAGTGTATAAGCCAGACCCACAAAGGAACTCGCCATGATGGGTATCGCCAGCTTAACCAGGGTCGGCATAATGCGGCCGCGAAGTAAATCGATTTGCTTTTCTTTGCGCATATATTCCTCTTTAATAGGAGTAATCCAGATGATTCTATCACAGCTGATGAGATTAACTATCCACAATGCATGCATCTCAAGCATTGAAACGCAAGAGCGCTTGACATACACTGTCTATATATTTCTTACTTGGTATAGGTGGGCAGGCGTTGGTGCAAACAACAAAAAGCGTGCGGATTGTATGATCACAACAGGAGTTAGGTAGACGAATGATGAAGATGAATTTGCTTGGTTTGTCGAGGGCAATTCACCCTAAAGACAACAAGAATACCTCGGGCATGGAGATCAAACCGATTTCCGGTTTTTCTATAGTCACTATTCCGCTTGATATGCAAGTGGGCCCCGGATGTGAAGCCATTGTGGCTAAAGGCGATCATGTCGATATAGGCGATCCTTTGGGCAAACCACTTGGACCCTGGAGCGTTCCTGTCCACGCGAGTATCTCCGGCACAGTCGAATCGGTCAGTGTCCAGATCTTAAGCGACGGAGGCTTTGCGGAATACGTGACGATCATCTCGGATGATAAGCAAACGGTATCTCCTCTTGTACGCCCTCCCGATGTACACGACAAACAAAGTTTCCTGGAAACCGTGCGAGCATCCGGTCTAGTCGGTCTCGGTGGAGCGGCTTTCCCGACACACATCAAACTTAACCCTCCTCCGGGAAAGACGATTGATACGCTGGTCGTCAACGCGGCAGAGTGTGAACCCTATATCACGGTCGATCAACAAGTCTGTTTGACCGGCGCAGATGATGCCGTTGAAGGCGCTCTTATAACCGCAAAATGGTGCGAAATCGATACAGTGATTTTTGGCATTGAAGACAATAAAAAAGAGGCCGCGCGCGCGCTCAAGAAAGCGGTCGAACGCGCCAGGCAAAGTGCCATGTGGCCCTCCGGTGGTGTGAGCGTCAAGGTGCTCCCGACTGCCTATCCAACCGGAGCGGAGAAAGTTTTGATCCGCCTTCTCAACGGACGCATTGTCCCTGAAGGGGGACTGCCGGCAGATGTCGGCGTTATTGTTCAGAACTTGATGACACTTCATTTTATCGCGTCGCACATGAAAACCGGCATGCCCCTTATCAAAAAGGCGATCACGCTTGATGGGAGTGCCGTCAACTCTCCTGGCAATTTCGAAGTTCCGATCGGTAGTTCTATTGAAGACGTCATTGAAAAAGCAGGAGGCACAAAAACCGCACCCTTCAAAATCATCATGGGCGGACCCATGATGGGAGTTTCGGTCGATGACATTTCAAGACCTATCCTCAAACACAACAATGCCATCCTGGTTTTCGATGACAAGGACGCTGTCCTCCCTGAAGAATCGGCCTGTATCCTTTGCGGGCGTTGCCAGCGTGCATGCCCGATGCAGCTGATGCCCTCCGCGCTTGACAAAGCGGCCCGGGCACATAACCCTAACGAACTCACCCAACTCCATGTCATGAACTGTATTGAATGTGGCAGTTGCACGTATGTCTGCCCGGCAAAACGATATTTGGTTCAGAATATAAGAAACGGAAAAGCGATGGTGCGTGCCGCCGCCGCCGCATCGCGTGAGAAAGGGGAGAAATCATAATGCTCCACGTATCCGCTTCCCCGCACATCCGCGACCGCGTAACAACGCGTAGTATCATGTTGCGCGTGATCATTGCGCTCATACCTGTGATCATCGCCTCGTCCTTTATTTTCGGACTCAGAGCCCCGATGATGTTTGCCGTAAGCGCTGCGGCAGCGGCGGGATTTGAAGCAATCTCACGAGTTGTCATGAAAAGACAACAAACCGTCGGTGATCTCTCAGCGATCGTCACGGGACTTCTCATCGCCGCAAGCCTGCCAGCCAACTGTCCGCTCTGGGTTCTGGTGATTGGAGACTTCATCGCCATTGTTGTCGTCAAGCAAATGTTCGGAGGGTTGGGCGACAATTTTGCTAACCCGGCGGTTACCGCACGCATCGTCCTATCCGTTTCATTTGCAGGACAACTCGCGGGGTATTCCGTATTGGATAAATTCGTATCCGGCAGTGGCGTCGATCTCGTTTCGAGCGCGACTCCACTTATGGTTGCGAAATCCGGGCAGGGCGCGTTGCCCTCCGTGCTCGATCTCTTTCTGGGTCGTCACGCAGGCAGCATCGGAGAAACATGCGTTCTTGCGCTCCTCATCGGCGGTATCTTCCTTGTCATCTCGGGAATCATCGACCTGTGGACGCCTCTAACGTTTATAGGAACAACCGTATTGTTTGTCACCCTTACCGGCCAAGATCCATTCGTCCACTTGCTGTCAGGCGCACTGATACTTGCTGCCATTTTCATGGTGACAGATTACGTGACAACGCCGACAACCATCGCCGGCAAAATCATTTTCGGCGCAGGCGCGGGATTGCTGACCGGACTGCTGCGCGTATACAGCGCGATGCCTGAGGGTGTTTCATTCGCGATCCTGTTGATGAATATACTCACCCCGCACATTGAGCGTTGGACAACCCCCAAAACGATCGGAGGAGTCAAACATGCCGGCAAATAAAAAAACAAACGCTTTGTCGAGGACGGTTTCAATCAAGGAGCGGGGTCCAATGCCTGTGCTCATCCTCACCGTCATCTGCTCCCTTTGCGTCGCACTTCTGGCGCTGACGGCTACAATGACCGCAGATGCTCGTGAACGACAGGCGAATTGGCTGGCCGACAAAAATAAGCGCGCACTATTCCCTCAAGCGGATTCGTTCTTAGACATGAATCTTGAACAGGCAGGAGACAACATCCCGGGAGCAATCACTGTAGATCTGACAACGAGCCATCCAGATGTCGACCAGCTCATAGCCGTCCACAAAGACGGTGATGCCATCGGCATCATTATCCGGGCTTCGAGTAAAGCTTACGGGGGACGCGTTCCTGTAATGACCGGATTTGACCTTGCCGGCCGAATTATAGGTATCGTAGTCGATGCCTCCAGCGAAACAGCCGGCCTGGGCCAAAAAACAGCAGGTGACCCGTTTACGGATCAGTTCAAGGAACGCACAGCTGACGATGCGTTCGCAGATATAGACGCGATTAGCAGCGCGACGATTTCTTCCAATTCAGTGAAACAGTCTGTGATGGAAGCGTCGGACGCTTTAAGGGCCTTCATAAAGAAAGGGGGCCAATGATATGGCAACTAAAAACTCAGCAGGTTATGAGCTCACCAAAGGCATTATCAAGGAGAACCCTCTCCTCATACTGATGCTCGGGACTTGCCCCGCACTGGCAGTGACTACATCCGCTATGAACGGACTGGGAATGGGCGTGGCCACCACCGCTGTGCTGGTACTCTCAAACTTAGTGATCTCAATGCTCAGGAAAGCTATTCCTGACCGAATCCGTATCCCCGCCTACATCACGATCATCGCAAGTCTTGTGACGATCCTCCAATTCCTTCTTCAAGCATATGTTCCCGCGTTGAATGCCTCGCTCGGCATCTTTATACCGCTGATTACGGTCAACTGCATCATCCTGGGCCGCGCTGAGGCTTTTGCGAATAGTCACGGAGTTTTCATCTCAGTGATTGACGGACTAGGCATGGGCACTGGATTCACGCTCGCCTTGTTTGTGATTGGATCGCTGCGCGAAATCCTCGGATTCGGAACATTTTTCGATTATCCAATGCCGTGGATTCAAGAAGGCGGTTTGCAGCCCATGATGATCTTCGGCCTACCTGCCGGTGGATTTGCGATCTTTGGCATTATGGTCGCAATCACACAGAAAATGAATAAACGATTCTACGGCCGGCGTCCGCAGAAAACGATGGAACGCGAACACTATCCTGGTAGCATAAGCGTGCGCACTGACACGATCTTCGAAGATACTGCCGTATTTGACGGACCACGCCCGCCACGGACCCCCGGACGAGGTGCTGTCCCTCCGGCGGCAACTGACCCTGGCGCTTTCGTAAAAGAAGATGAAGCAGAAGAAAACTCTACTGAAAGCGAGGCAACGAAATGAAAGAAATCCTGATCATACTTTTTAGTGTAATTCTGATCGACAACCTCGTTCTCTCACGATTCCTGGGCGTATGCTCTTTCTTAGGACTTACAAAAAGTGTAAAGAACGCGATGGGCATGAGCGTAGCTGTTATCTTTGTTATGCTCGTCGCCACCGCCGTGACGTACCCGATTTATTGGCAGATCCTCGAACCTGTTAAACTCGGTTACCTGCAAACGGTTGTTTTCATTCTTGTCATCGCGTCAGTGGTCCAAGTACTTGAGGCAGTGATTCGCAAAATAGTCCCTCCCCTCTATAAAGCAATGGGAATATTTTTGCCCCTCATAACAACAAACTGCGCCATTTTGGGTGTCATGCTAATCAATATCCAGGAGATCTATAGTTTCGGAGGAGCGATGGCATCTTCTCTGGGCGCGGGCGTGGGCTACACACTGGCCATGTTCCTTTTTGCAGGCGTACGTGAAAAAATGGAAAAAGCTGACATCCCGCACTTTATGGAGGGACTGCCCGCCACACTTATGGCCGCTTCTATCGTGTCCGTTTCGTTTATGGGGTTTAAAGGCGTCATTGAAAATTTGTTCGGGTAAACCGGATTTTAATTGGAGGAAATAATAATGGTATTATCCATAATTACCAATCCCATCGTGCTTCCGGCCATGATCGGAGCCGGCATCGCTTTGCTCGCGGGAATTGTGATTTTGCTCGTATTTCGCTTTTTCAGCGTCGAGGTCGAACCACTTCAGAAAGAACTTGAGGACGTTTTGCCCGGCGCCAATTGTGGCGGTTGCGGCTATAGCGGCTGCGCGGCATATGCAGCGGCTCTTGCAAGCAAGTCAGAGATAAAGACAACGCTTTGCACAGCAGGCGGTCAAGAGACAGCGACAGCTGTTGCAGTAGTGCTCGGTGTCGCTTCCGGCACGGTGGTGCCGCTTGTGGCCAATGTCTTCTGTCAGGGAACGGTAGACAACACGCACGAACGCTACCACTATACGGGGACTTTTCATTGCGCTTCCGCAAGCGG
>LFTF01000012.1:0-2437 GCA_001512945.1 Clostridiales bacterium DTU023
CCTTTTCCCGCGCCGGCATAAAGGATGATGCTGTGATCTCGCAATGAGCGGCGGATCAGATCACTCTTCAGTTGGCGGTAATCGCCTGCCCATTCCGGGCGGGCGTCCGCAATTGCGGCTACCGGGATTGAACCGTGTGAAAGCGCGTCAACCGCATGTGAAGAATCAAAATTGAAAAGCCTGAGCTCGTCACACTTACTGAACTCTCCGGACAGAAGTGAAGGGCGTACCGCGAGACAGGGAATCACGGTGCACAGGTTGACGAATTTAAACGTAAAAGACAGCAAGTTTTGAGTTGTCATTTCACAAAGCGAAAAGTCGTATGTCATAACATCCGCAGTGTCGCTGTCCAGGTTAACGGGGAGCGGTGGTCGGTCAATCGTGTGTCGCAGAATGGTCGGGCACTCGTCGGGAGGCAGGTGGAATGTCGAGACGCCTGACCCTGCCTTGCCATTGCCGGCTTGTGTGATCAGCTCACATGAGAATGAGTCGTGTTCACCGATATCGGAGCACAAAGGGTCTGAAAACCAGCGACGTTCTTCACGAGACAGATAACTTGCCGGTGTCATGCCGACAATTTCCCCGTCGTAAAGGATTGCTGTCGCCTTGTAAAGATGCTGTTCCAACCGCAAGGGCAGCGACAAGAGCACGAGAAGACGTGCATGAGCCGTTGCCTTTGTGATACGCGCGAGACTCTCCAGGCAAGCATCCTGCAAGGTTCGCTGGAAAAACAGATCGCCTGCCGATCGCCCGGTGAGTGCCATATCGGAAAAAAGGAGCGCGTCGGCTCCCGCTTGGTTTGCCTGGGAGATCAGGTCGAGGATCGCCCGCTCGTTGTGGGCCACATCGCCGAGCCGAATGTGCGGCGTCGCTACCCCGATACGGATATCGCGATAACCTTCCAGTTGCTCCCGGGCCGTTTTTTCGATCGTCAACGTGTCGTCGAGTGTTAACGTGATGCCGGATGCTTCATAAATATCGTTTGTCATGAAGTACCTCCCGGTTAAAAAGGTGCGGTTTCGCTAAGCATGAATGCTAGCTCGTCACCCGTGAGGAATGGACCGATTTCATGGCGGACCGCTTGGTTGTATTGGTTGAGCCAATCGATCTCTTCTTGGGAAAGCTTATCTGCGATGATCGCATCGCGATCGAAAGGCACAAACGTTATGGATTGGAAACGGAGGAAGACGTCACCTGCTTCATTAGGAGTGTGTGTGTCTTCGCGCAACACAACGCAATCGCCTTGTGTTGTGATCTGTTTGTTGGCGCGCAAGACGACATAATCGTTTTCCAGACGGATGCCGTGCTTACCTTCACGGTAAACACCGGGTTCAATGGTGATGACAATATTTTCCCGAAATCCGTAATCACCGAAGCGCGGGTTATGCGTCAACCGTTGCGGCCCTTCATGGACACCTGCAAGGAATCCGAAACCGTGACCGGTTCCGCACTTGTAGTCGAGCCCGTATCGCCACATCACCGAACGCGCGACGGCGTCGAGTGCTGTGCCGCTTGCTCCGTCAAGGAAGGGGAGTGACGCAAGCGCGATATGTGATTTCAGCGTTGCGGTGTAATCGAGCTTTTCCTCTTGTGTTAATGGCCCGAGGGAGCACGTACGTGTGATATCGGTTGTACCGTCATGCGTTTGCGCGCCGCAGTCAACAAGATAGAACCCGCGGGGTTCAAGCGTGCTGTGCTGATCCGCGGTTGCCTGGTAATGCATCATGGCGGCGTTGGGCCCATAGGCGGAGATAGTCGGAAAACTCTCAATGATGAACAGATCGGACTCAGCGCGGAATTCGCGGAGTTTCGCCGTCACCTCAAACTCATTTAAGCCGCGTTTGACAGCCTCATGTTTAATGAAATGCAGATAGCGTGTTACGGCGACACTGTCACGAACACCGGCGCGATATTGCGATAGGAGTTCGATTTCGTTCAACTCAGCTTTCATCAGGAAGGGGTAATCCTGCTTGCTGTTAAGGCGGACATCCTCCGGCAAAGCATTGACGAGCGAGCGGCTGACGCGGTTTGTGTTCGCGATGAGGACGCCGTCCGGCAACTCACTGAGGTATGCCTCAATTGTGTCATAAGGGCGAAGCGTGATATCCTGCTCCGCAAAGGCTGACTCACTCGCGTCATCAACTTTAGAGGGGTCAATAAAGACAAGCGCTTCCCTTTGCGAAATAAAGGCGAACGCCATGGCAACCACATTGGTCGGAATGTCACTTCCACGAAAATTCATTAACCACGCGATGTCGTCGAGGCCCACATAGAGCGCGTAATCAGCGCCATCTGTGACCATTTTGCGTCGCACTTCATTGATTTTGTCAGACGCTTCACGTCCGGTGTACCGGATGTCATGCAGGAAGATCTTGCCTGTGGGCAGTGCCGGGCGGTCATCCCAGATGGTGCCGATCAGGTCGAGGTCTGTTACGAG
>LFTF01000012.1:2460-14543 GCA_001512945.1 Clostridiales bacterium DTU023
CTTCCGGGAGCGACGTTTCAAGCCATTTTTCTACCGTGGGCACGCCGGGCGCACCCTGTTTCATGAGTTCAAAACATGTCCCGGAGATCTGTTTTTCTGCCTGGATATGGTATCGACCATCAGCCCAAAGAAGGGCTCGGTCTTGTGTGACAACAACCGTTCCGGCTGAACCGGTGAAACCTGACAGCCACTGCCTGCCCTGATAATGAGGCGCGACATACTCGGAATTGTGCGGGTCGGCTGTGCCTACATAACAGGTGTCGACGTTGTGTTTATTCATCATTGCGCGCAGGCGATTAACTTTTTCATTTGTAGTCAGCATGGGTGTTTATTTCATCCTTAATCAATCGAATATTATTCTGCTATTCATTGTATCACNNNNTAAGCTATGCCACCGCAAACCTCTTCCGGTCTGTCGGTCGAGACGGCAATCCCCGCGATTCGGGTGGTGTACAATAGCGTAACCTCACAATTAATGATCATAAGGGCTATGTATACGGCCTTATCGGATTTTATGAACAGAAAGGGCGGTACAAGTATGGTGACAAAGAAAACAGCGCTGGTAACGGGGGGCGCGCGAGGTATCGGACGCGCGATCTGTGAAGTGCTCGCCAGGGAAGGCTACCACGTCCTGATCAATTATTTCCGTTCTGAGGCGGAGGCGAATGGGATTCTTGCATCGCTTCAAGCGAAGAGTTTCTCCGCGACACTGCTTCGTGCCGACGTTGCAAGCCCACAAGATGTGCGAGAAATGGTTGCGTCCGCGCTTTTAGAGACAGGGCGCATCGATGTCCTCGTTAACAATGCCGGGCTGGCGGCATGGGGTCTTCTCACAGAAACACCGGAGGAGACATGGGACCGCGTGCTGGCAACCAATCTCAAATCTGGCTATCTGCTGTCGAAGGCAATCTTGCCCAATATGATCCGAAACGGTTCCGGCAGTATTGTCAATGTTTCTTCTATGTGGGGTGTTCTTGGAGCGAGCTGCGAAGCGGCTTATTCGGCCAGCAAGGCCGGGCTTATCGGACTCACACGCGCGCTGGCTCAAGAGGTCGCGCCTGCGGGGGTTCGAGTGAACGCTGTTTCGCCCGGAGTGATCAGCACCGATATGATCCGGGGATTTACAAAAGAGGAACTCGCGAATCTCGTTGACCGGACACCGCTTAGCCGGGTTGGGACGCCGGAGGAAGTGGCCGAGGCTGTCGCGTTCCTTGTCTCAGACAAGGCGTCGTTTATCACAGGGCAGGTGCTCGGAGTTGATGGCGGATTCACCTGTCAGTAGCCATAATAGTTTAGCAATAAAGAGCGCTGCCTCCCGTTAGGGGAAGCAGCGCTTTTTCACTGCCGGTCAAGCCGGGTGCGTATTTACCCGATTCATTTCCCTACAAGCTCGGGATAAGGAAGCATGCTTTCAACTTTCTCAATCGTTACAGGGGTACCGTCCGCCATCGCCGCTTCCACTGTGATCGCATTCTTCCAGCAATGCTCAGCGAAGGGGAACAACGGAAATTGGGAATCCAGGTAGTCCGCGAGGTCTTCCAACACGTCAGGTGGTTGCATGTCAAGTGTTCTTGGTCCTGTTTCAACATCATAAGTATTGCGTGCGGGCAAGATAATGCCTCCCACTAATAGTTCTTCGAGAATATCCATCGCTTCCCAGTATTCTTGCGCGTCGACCATGAAATAGCTGAGATCACTTTCCCACTGACTGATATATAATCTGGGTACAATGGTTTGATGCGTATAATCGCTCAGATCTCCTCCATAAGCCGAAATCATCATATCAAGCAATGAGAACTGGATATAGCCCTGCGATCTGTCTTCTGGAGCAGGGAGAGGAATGAACATCTCCTCAACCGCGAATACGAAATCACCCATTTTGCCTGCCGCGGTCAAATAATAGAACGCGTCATCGCTGTAGATCAAATCACTGCCGCCGTCGTTGACGAAATTGACGAGCTTAAGACCGCCTAAAGTCTCAGCATAGACGGCCCAATAGCCGTTAAAGTTTGCTACACCAAGAGAGTCACAGCTACAGTGCACAACGTGCTCGGGTATGCCGTCACCGTCGAAATCGATGGAGGTGTATTCATAAAGTGGTTCCGTTATCAGATAATCCAGCATTTCCCAGTTGGGGTGCGCGGTAGTATTTAGCTCTTGCGCATAGGGCGGCAGGCAGAATTGCCATTCAAATTCAGCGGGGTTTTCAGTTAATAAGAGAACCGCGTCCTTCCACTGATCACCGGCATTAACTATCGGTTCCTCAAACGCGTACTCCGGCCCAGGACTTTTGGCGAGATGATCTTTGAGATAGAAACGATCGAAGTAGACAGATTCACCGTAAAGCTCTTGCGCGAGCCGGGCGGAATCCGGTTTGTCGGGGAAAGTTTCACGGATCCATAGATAACCATCTTTGTATTTTGCAAATTCAGCTGCGGCATATACGCCTTCTAGTACAAGCGCTTCATTCTCCGCAATGATTTCGTCGCGTTCCTCGGCTGTAACGACATCAATCCGTACAGCATTCCACGTCCAGTCTTCAGTTCGATCATCGGGGAAGTCAACCAGTGAGGCAAGTCCATAGTTGATGCTCTGACGGTGCGTGACCCAAAAACCTGTGGGCGTGGGTTCAACATACATCATTCGCGCCGCTTCTGGATCTAACCGCAGATCAATCGCGAAATCGAGTGTCGGATTCTGGTAGTAGTAGACGGGGTTAGCTCCCAAGTGTTGCGCGCGATAAGCGTCGAGTGCGCTCAGACGTTGTTCAAACTCTGATAGTTCGCCTTCTGGCTCAGGATCAGATTCGGAGGGAGCGATAGTCGGCGCGACCGTCGACCGCGTTGTACCCACAGTAGTTGGGCGTGCAGTTGGAGGAGTCACTTTATCGTCTTTGATAAACAAAAAGTAAACGCCCGCCGCGATGCCGCCTAAAAGGAGAAGAGCACCGAGGACAATGGCGACGATCGCTCCTACGCCGAGTCCGGGTTTTTTACCCGGCGGCGGTGGGGACGGCATTTGTGGGTAGGCTGACGGATATCCCTGCCATTGAGGGCCAGGCACCTGTTGCTGGGGATTGCCTGGGTATCCTTGCCACGGCTGATCAGGAGATGGAGGAGGCGGTGCTTGTTGTGGGTACACGCCGGGGTATCCCTGTCCAAGATGTTGTGGCGCGACAGGTGGCGCGTATTGCGTAGTATAAGGCTCCGTCGGATACTCGGCGGGAGGGGGAGCTGTGGGATGAGGGTGACCGGCATCGGGAGTTACGTAAGCATTTCCCTGTGTTTCCGGCATACCGGGTCCGTCTGGATTAGGATTCTGAGTGGGCCTCTGTGGGATCGGTTTGCAGTGGTCGCCATCGGGAGACTGATTGTTACTATCCATGTATTACCCCCATGCTGCTGATGAGTCAACACTAAACTGTTCAGTGGGACTCCGTCAACACGAGTGCATAAAAAAACGCCGCTCCTGTTAAGGAAGCGGCGCTCTTTGCATTGTCAAAAAGTTCGTTTAGCGGTCGAGATTGAAGGCACCCCAACCGGCATACACGGCGGCGTCACCGAGGTGCTCCTCGATACGCATCAATTGGTTGTATTTGGCGACGCGGTCTGTTCTTGACGGCGCGCCTGTCTTGATCTGCCCGGTGCCCATAGCGACGACGATGTCGGCGATGGAGACGTCCTCGGTCTCGCCGGAGCGGTGAGATACGACGGCCGTCCAGCCGTTGCTCTGAGCCATATCAATGGCGTCAAAGGTTTCTGTCAATGTGCCAATCTGATTGAGCTTGATCAGAATCGAACCCGCGGCGCCCATTTCGAGACCGCGTGCGAGACGCTCTGTATTCGTTACGAACAGGTCATCGCCAACCAGCTGAACGCGATCGCCGATACGCTCATTGAGCTTAACCCAACCGTCCCAGTCGTCTTCGGCAAGTCCGTCCTCGAGAGAGATAATAGGGTACTTGTTACAAAGCTCTTCATAGTAATCGATCATTTCGTCGGTTGTCTTGAACTCGCCCGTTTTCCAGAACAAGTAGCCCTCTTTGCCTTGGGCCTTGGCTTCTTCGTAAAGTTCAGTGCAAGCGGGGTCCATGGCGATAAAGAAATCTTCACCAGCTTTGTAACCGGCGGCCTCTATGCCGCGAACCAGCCACTGCAGAGCTTCCTCATCGCTTTTGAGGTTAGGCGCGAAACCGCCCTCATCGCCGACAGCTGTTGAATAGCCTTCTTTCTTTAAGAGACTTTTCAGCGTGTGGAACACCTCGGTACACCAGCGCACGGCCTCTTTGAATGAGGGCGCGCCTACGGGCATAATCATGAACTCCTGTAGGTTGATGCTGTTATCCGCATGCTTGCCTCCGTTGATGACATTCATCATAGGGACGGGAAGAATGTGGGCGCGGATACCGCCCAGGTATTGCCACAACGGGAGATCAAGCGCTTTGGCCGCAGCCTTTGCGCAGGCAAGTGAAACGGCCAGAATGGCATTGGCGCCAAGGTTGGCCTTGTTATCCGTACCGTCGAGCTCGATCAGCGCGCGGTCAATCTCGACCTGGTCAAAGACATTCATGCCGATGATCTGGGGAGCAATGGTGAAATTGATATTGTCAACCGCCTTTTGAACACCCTTGCCGAGATAACGTTCCTTATCGCCGTCGCGCAGCTCAACGGCTTCATAAGCGCCTGTTGAAGCGCCTGAAGGCACTGCGGCACGGCCATATGAGCCGTCAATTGTGAAGACTTCGGCTTCCACTGTCGGGTTGCCGCGGGAGTCCAGAATCTCTCTGGCCTGTACTGCTTCGATCCATAGTTCTATCATGTGTATGTATCCTCCTAAAAGAAATCATCATTAGTGTTGACCTCGTTGGTCCAAGAGGTAGTATAACAAATCGCGGCCGTTAGTAAACGGGTTTTCGTTACTTTATTCTATAAAATCCTTAGGGATCGCTTTGACGGACGCCAATAGAATGATAAGTTGCGCAATTGACGTGAATACGAGTAACCAGGCGATCGGAAATACGTCCGCCAGGGGCCCGAATACAATCGCTCCCAGCGGAATGGCTGCCGATCCAATCATATAAAGTAGCGCGAACACGCGACCATGATAGGAACGATCGACTCGCTCCTGGAAAAAAGTTGTGACAGCCGTCGTATAAAACGGAACAACCATGCCCAGTGAGAATGCCAGCGCGACGAAGAACACGAACTTCGGAGTCTCCATTAGCCCGACAAGCGCGAGCCCAAGTGTTCCAATCGAAACGAGTAATCCCGCCCATCGAATGGTTTTCAGATGACTCTTGAATCTCCCTTTGAGCGAAACGATCAGCCCGCCGATCGCCATACCGGTGAAAATAGCCGTCTGTGTCGCCGAGATTTGCCAGGCTTGCGTGCCGAAATGACGCCGGATGTAGAGAGGCATCAACGTGGCGACAGGTGAGATCAGGATCATGAAAAGAGCATAGATGATCATGAGGTTTCGTATAATGTGGTTTTTCTTAACGTACAAAAATCCCATACGAAACTGCGTCATTACTGACTCGGGAGGGGCAGACGCAATATCCGGAAGGTGGTCCGCGAGCAAGCCTTCTGCTGCGTCATCGTCCATAACCTGAGAGGCGATCTGAGCATCTTCAAGCGAGGGGAAACCCCATGCACTACCGTGTTTTAGTTTGGGTTCAATGCCCAGTGCCGTGACGACTTTGCCTGTACGCTGGTGTGGAATGGGAAGCGCAATCATGATAGCGACCGCGATCGCTGCCGTTACGACATCCACCAAAAAGACAATCCAGAGCGGGAACAGCGTGAGCAGCGCGCCGCCGAGTATCGGTGACAGCAAAAGAATCACATTTTCGATTGTGCTGTAGATGCCATTGATGCGCACAAGGTCTTTTTTTGGTGTGATCTGTGGGATCAACGCTTTGTTGGCGGGACTCTGAATGCCGCCGCCCAAAGAACGGACTGCCGCGGTGACGTAGATCATCCAAACAATATCGTAACCGAACACGTAGAAGATCATGAGCGCGAGTGTGACAAGCGCAATCGCTGAATCGGCGATGATAATAATCCAACGCCGGTCGTACCGGTCGGCCCAAACGCCGGCAAAAGGCGCGACTACTAATTGGGGGATGAAAGAGGCGAGCGTGATGATCATCATCGATGTGCCGGAGTTGGCACTTAGCGCGACGAACCAAATGATCGCGAATTGAACGAGGCCTGATCCAAGAGTAGAGATAGCCTGTCCACCGAGAAATGCGGCGCTCACGCCCTTCCAGCGCAGCGCTCCCTTTTGCGTATCACTTTGCATACGCAAAAGTATAGCATGATGACCCTTTTCTATGTGCCCGCGCGTTTGAGACAGCTGGTCTTAGGTGTTAAACTGAGCCTATCGATAAACTGTTGTTAATCAGGAGATAAAGGAGCAAATCAAATGACTGTAGACTGGAAACACCAGATCAGGAGATTGACGGATAAGGGTGCGACATATGCCGATGTCCGTTATTATCCGAAAAAGGAAGAAGACGTCATGTTCATGTGGAACGGAAACTTCCTCGAGTTCAACCGGTCCGAAGAAAGCGGCTTCGGAGTTCGCGTTTTAGTCGATGGCGCCTGGGGCTTTGCCGCGTCATCCAGCATGACCGATGTGTCAATAACGTTTGACCGCGCGTTTGCCAACGCGGCTGCGGCCGCGACACGGATCAAACGCCCCATCAGACTGGCAGACAAAGAAGTCTTGTCCGGACGCTTCACCAGTCCCTGCGAACAGGACCCCTTTGAGGTACCCCTTGCCGAGCAAATCGCTCTGATGAAGGATCTCGACAGCTACGTCAACAAACCCGGGGTCGAACAGCGACGCGTCATACTAAGCACCGTACGCAATACAATTCAATATTACGATTCTGAAGGCGCGGAGATCGAAAAACACATCACTGACATATTCCCGACTATCCAAGTCGCCGCGACGGACGCCGAAGGCATGCAACAAGGACGTAAATACCTTCCGCCCAGGCTCGGTCCGACACGTGGATGGGAGATAATGGACCGCGATCACTGGAAAAACCAAGCAGAGCGCATTGTCAACGAGATGAAAGAAATGCTCGAAGCGCCTAAATGCCCGGCCGGTAAGATGTCCGTGATCTTGATGCCTGACATGATGTTCCTCCAGGTACATGAGACGATCGGTCACGCACTTGAGCTCGACCGCATCCTCGGCTATGAGCTGTCATTTGCCGGAGGGTCGTTTGTGCGGCTGGAAGACTTTGGGAATCTGCAGTACGGATCGCCGAAACTCAATGCCCGGGCCGACGCGACGCTCATCAATTCGCCGGGAAGCTTCGGCTATGACGATGACGGCGTCAAAGCCCAGGATCGCATGCTGATCAAGGACGGCATTCTGGTGGGAGCGATCACATCGCGCCAGATGATTACTGAAGCCAACGAAAAGGCAGGTCGTGAAATCTTCGACGGATCGGGCGGAACATGTCGCGCCTGTTCATTCACGCGGGTCCCGATCGAGCGTATGACGAATATCAATGTTGATCCAGGTGAGGACGGGTCTCTAGAGGATATTATCAGCAATACAGAGCGTGGCGTTGTTCTATCCGGTGAGAAGAGCTGGTCGATCGGCTCGAACCGCGAACAGTTTCACTTCTCCACCGACATCGGCTGGCTTGTTGAAGACGGTGAGCGAAAGGGTATCGTCAAGAACTGTGCTTACAGCGGCATGACGCTCGATTTCTACCGCTCGCTCTCTGCGGTCGGCGACAAGTCCACGTGGGAAGTCCAGTATGTTGACAACTGCGGCAAAGGCGTTCCGGGTCAGGTTATGCAACTAGGTCACGGCGTCCCTGTCTGTCGCTTCGACAACGTTAAGGTAGGTGAATAATATGAGATCCCAAGATGTAATCGCTAAATTGCGTGAATTGCGCGAATACGCGCTCGCTCAGGGAGCGAAAGCACAGATTATATGGAGCGCGGAAGACAGTCATATGGTCCGCTACGCGAACTCCGCCGTCTCGCTTAACTCAAATGAGAATCTGACGCGGCTGGAAGTCACTGTTTACGGTGATCGCAAAAAGGCGTCTTCCGGGCTGGTTGTTGACTACGAGAACATGGCGGGCATGAAAGCCGCGATTGATAAAGCGATAGGCATGTTGCCATTCGCTTCCCCGTTGTCCTATCAGCCGACCATTGCGTCGATTCCTGAAACAAGTATTTCGGAGGCGAGCTACGATCCGGAGATTGAGTCGCTCTCCAATGAGGAGATTGTCGCCTTCGTGAATCAAGCGACCGATGGCCTTGAGACGGATGACATTCTCTTGTCCGGCAATTTCTCGGCAGGTGTCGCTGAATACGCGACGATCACTACTGAAACGCCTGAGGTTATCTACTGGCGTTCGAGTGACGTTGGGATCACGCTCGTTCTGGCGTCTGAGAAACGCAAATGGGAAGCTAACGCGGAGCAGTTTGTGTGCCGCAAGAGCTGCCTTGACGCCCAAGAACTCCACGACCGCCTCTCATGGCTCGTCGATCTCTATAACACGCGTCCCGAAGTGAGACTGCCGGAAGGGCCTTATCGTGTTGTACTCGGGCCGGCGGCCATCGCCGAGTATCTCAATTTTCTCGGTTATGTCGGTTATTCGGGTGGTTACGTCAAGCGTGGGTTCAGTATGTTCAAGCCTGAACACGTCGGTCAAAAAGTGATGTCCGAACACTTTACCCTGATGGAGGATCCGTCGCTTCGTGAAACGTTCGCCATGCCGGTTGACGCGTATGGCAGACGACGCGAAAAGCGCGCTATCTTTGACAAGGGAGTGCTTACAGGCTTTCTCTGGGATCAGCAGGCGGCTGACGAATTCGGCGAAGAGGCGACAGGCCACGACGTGGCGAATCTGTCGATCGAGCTTGCCGGAGGCGACGTCGATGTCACAACGATCCAGGAGTTCGCGGATCTGCCACGTGACCAGGACATTCTGTATGTCCCCTTCTTACACTACGTCAATATAGTTAACCCCACCGAAGGACTGCTGACAGGTGTTTCACGTTTTGGAGCGCTTTATTTGAAGCAGGATGGGACCATCGAACTTCCTTACAATGTGCGCTTCACAGAGCGTCTCAATAAAGTTTTTGGTGAGAAGCTCGTCTGGCTAGCTAAAGACACCGTGCCATACGGTAGCTCATCACACTATTACGGCCGTGATCCATCGGCGACACTTGTTCCGGCGCTTGCTTGCTTTGACAATGTCAACGTTGAGATATCGAATGAAAGCTTCTGAATAAAAATAGGTTTGCTCTAAAATAACAAAACCCTCTCGTTCGCGAACGGGAGGGTTTTGCTCGGTCTCAATTGATATGAACCGATTATTCGACGTAGCAGCGCTCCATCCATTCAGGCTTTGTCCGATCAGTGTAGACCGTGTACTTGGCAATAAGCGCAGCGGGTCCGTATGTCATTTTAGACTGCCTGAGACCGGGATCGCCGTTGTCATCTTCGCGATTGACGAATGCGATATCGCGGTTATCCCCATACATTTTCATAAACTCAGAGACAAGCATTTGGTAGACGCCACTGAAATTTGTATCAGCTTTTTCCACATGAACGTAAAGCGTATCACCTTCAATTTCGGCCAGTGAAAAACCTACGACTTGATCTCCAACAAAAAGCACCCCGCCGAACATATCGTACTCGCCCATGTGGTTGAGCACTTCTTGGATTTTAATAGCTTCTTCGGCCAGCGTTCTGTCATTAGGCTGATTATCGACTTCCGCTTCACATGCGAATGCGCTAACGGCATCGATATTGTCATTCGTGATCGCCTCGAAACGCCAGTCAGGAGAGCTGCGCCGGAACCGGTTTATGTTGCCACGCGTCGAGCGGTGTTGGCCTCCCCTGAGTTTGAGGAGATCCTGTGCTTCGTAGAGGTAATCGAAATAGTCTCGCTCGGAGATTGCGTGAAAGCCGGGGTACAGAGAGGCGAGATACGCCAAGTCTATGTCACCGACGATGCAGAAGACGAGCGGTTCGCCGATCTCTTTGCAATGCGCCTCTAATAGTTCCAGCGCATCTTCCCGTCTCTCACCGAGCGGAACAGTATAGGCGGTATGCTTGTCGAAAATTCGCATGCTAAGGATCAGGCAGTCCGCCGCGATCACAAACTCGTTTTGAAACCAGTCGCGCCAAATGAAGATGCCGCCCACAGTCAAATCGCAGAGTCGCTGCGGGTTGGGCGTCAGGTAGGGACGCACGAGCGGGATGTGCTCCCGCTCAAGTGTCTGAAACGTTAACATGTGCTAATTGTCACCTTTATTCGCTGACAAATCCGCCCTCACGGAGGATTACAGAGGCCTGTTCGAGGTTTGCTGTCGAGATGCGTACGATTGGTCCTGTGCAGCCCATGCCACTTTCTGCGTAGATGTTTTTGCTCCACAACAGGTGAACAGCGTCCTCTAGGTCCATCACGTCAATGCCCTGGATTTGCTCAGTGACAACTTCCGAAGGCGGCGCGACGATCTGTTCTACCGCTTGTTTTGATGAAGCAGCCTCACGACGCTCATTGAGAAGGCGGTCAAGACCTGCTTTTCTCGCGAGCGCGAGCTCTTCACGATACACATCCTTGAGTCGGCCTTTGGCCAGGGAAGCGGCGTATTCAATCGCCGATCCGATAACGGGGGAGCCTGACGCGCGGGATACAATCATGACGATGCCCGACATTTTTTCTCCGACACCCGGTCCGTAACCGGCTCCTACCGTTTCATAAGAACCGCCCGAGGTATAAGCCGAGAGCATCTTGAGCACAACGTTGCCCGTGAGCGAATCGAGGACGAGGACATCCTGCGACGCCCGGAGTATGTCATTGCCTCGCATGACGGCGCCGCCGTCCGAACGGCCTGAAGTGGCGAATGTGATTGGGTAACCATTAGTTTTTAGTGCCTTAAGAATAATCTCGGCCTGGCGGGTGCCGTCAAGATTCAACATCCCCACAGTCGGGTTTGCCAAGCCATCGGCTTTGGCAGTCGCTATGCCGGCGATCGCGTTTAACACCATCGCTTCGACGCGGTCCGTTGACGTTGTTCCCGTTGTGGTTGCCAGATAGATATCCTTGCCTGTCGCAGGGGCGATGGCACGTCCTACCGTGGACACACCGATTGGGAAAGGATAGTGCATGGCGATCGCCGCGTCGGCTTCTCCCGATGCGAGTAGCTCTTCCATGGTTTCGAATGCGTCATCCGCGCAGTCGCAGTCGATCGTCGTCACACCTTTTGCCTGCTCCGTACCCAGATAGAGTACGTCGATCCCATGTCGGGTGGCCTCGACGCAGCCCGCCATCACGTTTTTTTCGCCAAGTTCAGAACCGGGCCCGATCACGGCGACGCGAACACGTTTGCCGAATTGGCCCGTTTCCAGACCATCAGCCAGTTCAGAGAAAATGCCTGCGATGTCGCGTTTGATCTTGTCCATCGCGATCACCTGCTTTCCAGTAGTCCGGCGGCGAAGTCACGCAGTGATTCGGCTATGATCTGACGGATCTCATCAGTGGAGACGCTGGATGCCTTGTCGTCGACGCCCAAGTTCCGTTCCATTAGGAAGGAGACGCCATCAAATAGGTTGGTCATGCGGCCGAGGAATAGGGAACCCTTGCCGACTATCATGACGCGGTTGATATCACCTTTCAGCATGGCATCGCGTGTGTGACCCATTAGGGGGACGCCGGAAGGGATGTGGCCCTGCGTGGGAGCAAAACCGGGTAGTCCATGTTTTTCAACAAATGCGCCAAGGTCTTTGCGTTCGATATCGCCGCGCTTGACAGCGAGAGCACCAATCATTTTCATGTTTGACAGGGGGACATCGCCAGCACCGGCTGGTTTTGTGATGTCCGGATTTTGCATCTCTGGTGAATAATAGTCGACGTCTGTCACTTTGAGACCGGCTCTTTCAAGCGGATCTGTGACGAGGGACGCGATGACATTTTGCGGAGCGCTTCCTGTTCCGACAGCGTGCCAGCCGACATTTTCGACATTGATTTCAGGGTTGATCCCATCGTTCTCAGAGATGATGACCGCGAAACCGCCAAGACAATCCTCCAGGAT
>LFTF01000031.1 GCA_001512945.1 Clostridiales bacterium DTU023
GAACGTAGAATATCAACAATGTTCTTTTCGTCGTCCACGACGAGAATACGTGTGCTCATCCTCAAACCTCCTGTGAGTTGTCTTCCAATGTCTACGGCTTTCGGATAATGGGCGCGAACCGATTAATCGTCATCTCCGAACAGACCTGTCGCGGACAGAGCCGCCTCATCCACGATAACCGTGGCGTTGGGGTGAA
The DNA here is from genome assembly GCA_001512945.1 of Clostridiales bacterium DTU023. Classification (GTDB taxonomy): domain Bacteria; phylum Bacillota; class Clostridia; order Saccharofermentanales; family DTU023; genus UBA4923. The sequence continues at coordinate 197 of LFTF01000031.1, forward strand.
GCTGAATAATCGAACCAGGCATTTGGGGAGTCACGGGTCCGAAGCACGTCTTTGCCATGGCGTCGGCCTTGCCTCGCCCTGAGGCGATCAGCACGAGCCGTTTTGAGCTCATGATCGCGCGCATACCGACCGTGAGGGCACGCAACGGCATTTGCTCGCGACTGTCAAAGAAACGCGAGTTTGCCTCAATCGTGCTCGCGGTGAGCGTCGCGCAGTGTGTGTGCACAATAAACTCATCCCCCGGTTCATTGAAGGCAATGTGACCATTAGGCCCTATCCCCAGCAACTGTAAATCAGCAAATCCAAGACTTTCCAGCCGTTCATCATATTCGCGACACT
>LFTF01000116.1:0-361 GCA_001512945.1 Clostridiales bacterium DTU023
ACAAAACAGATCTGGATCCCACGCTCATCGTGTCCGCGATGGATTTGCCAGGCGACACATTTCGCCATGAATCTTACGACGAGTATAAGGCGGGGCGCAGTCCCATGCCGGAGGATCTCTCCTTGCAAATTCCCGTTGCGCGCGAAATGCTTGCAGCGCTTGGCTTTTGCCCGGTGAGTCTTGAGCGTTATGAAGCGGACGATTTGATCGGAACACTCGCACTACACGGTGAAGAGGAGGGGATGCGCGTTTACATCATCACAGGAGACCGCGACACACTTCAGCTTGTTTCAGACAAGACTTCGGTTATTCTCCTGACAACTCAGATGACAGGATCTATAAGCGAGGAGATTAATCCCGA
>LFTF01000116.1:465-2690 GCA_001512945.1 Clostridiales bacterium DTU023
GACGGCGTCTACCAACATCTGGATCGCCAGAAAGGCGCTCTTTTGAAAAATCTGGAAGCAGGAAAAGAGTCTGCCTACATGTCGCAGGATCTGTCTCGTATTTGCCATGACGTGCCTTTGCCCGGAATCGATGAACTAGTGCATGCGGATTGTGCCTCCTCCATGGATGAGGAAAAGCTTTCTCAGCTTTTGACGCGTCTCGATTTTCGCTCATTTCTGGACCGTCTCGAATTAAACTCCGTAAATCCGGCCAAAAATTCCGAAATCTTGTTGCAAACAAATATCCAAGATCTGTGTGAATTGGATACGGTAGACGAGCTAATTCAGATGTCTGAGGAGCTCAATACAATAGCGTTCATGCTTCCGGATCGTGGGAGCAACGGGATCGCCTTAACTGAAAAAGGATGCGTCAAATTGAAGTATTCTGACGCGATGCTTGACTTCCTGAAGCATGATGGCTTTGAGTTTGTCACATGGGACTACAAGTCGCAATTGAGACTCGCGGGCAGAAAAGCGCCTTGCCGTGATGTTTTTGACGTCATGATTGCGTCGTATCTTCTTAACCAGTTGGGGCGCGGCGACGACATTGAATTCGCGTTGCGCGCTGCCTTAGATTCGTCTTATATGCCTCCGCCTAACGATCAGCTCCCGCTGATGCGAGACGGATGGATGGACCAAAAGCGCATAGCGTCTATGTTACCTAAAACCCGGAGCAAACAGCTTGAATTGATCCGAGAACGCGATTTAGAGCGCTTAGTTGAAGTGGAGATGACTCTTGTTGGCATTCTCGCCGACATGGAGCGTAAAGGGGTCCTGATAGACGCCGATGCCCTGGCGAGCGCATCAAGCGAAATGGCATCTGAGATTTCTGACCTCGAGGAACAAATTTACGGGGCGGCAGGTCACGAGTTCAACGTCAATTCACCTAAGCAATTGGCAGAGGTCCTATATGAGGAGTTAAATCTTCCAACCGGCCGCAAAGGCGCCTCGGGACAGTACAGTACGGCTGCAGATGAACTTGAACGCCTGCAAGGCTATCATCCTGTCATTGACGCCATTCTAGAACACCGTGAGCTGTCCAAGCTTCGCAGTACATTCCTGGAGGGTCTCAACAAAGAAATCGCAGAAGACGGTCGCGTGCACACCTCCTACAATCAGACGGTGACATCGACCGGTAGGCTGTCCAGTTCGAACCCCAATTTGCAGAATATTCCAATACGAACTGAGCGCGGCAGTCGAATTCGCGAGCTTTTCATAGCTCCTCCTGGGTCAGTTTTCATCGGCGCGGATTACAGCCAAATTGAACTCAGGCTCCTAGCGCACCTATCGGGAGACCAGAACCTGACACAAGCATTCAAGGAAGATCGTGATGTGCATTTGGTCACAGCATCCTCACTTTTCGGCAAACAAGAACAAGATATCACGCCACATGAGCGCTCGATCGCCAAAACGGTCAACTTCAGCATCACCTACGGGATCTCTGACTTTGGTCTGTCAAGAGACCTCGACATCTCCATCAGCGACGCGAAGAAAATGATTGAACGCTATCACGCAAAATACCCCCAGGTTGAAGCGTGGTTGCAAAATCAGGGAGAGTTGGCCAAGGAAAAAGGATATGTCGAGACACTCTTTCATCGCAGACGCTATGTACCCGAACTTCAATCACAAAATAGAAACATATNNCAACTTTGGGCTTCGGGCGGCAATGAACGCGCCCGTTCAGGGGACGGCTGCTGACCTCATCAAAATCGCCATGGTGAATACTTGCCGCGCGCTCGAAGATGAGGGGCTCAATGCCGCCATTATCCTGCAGGTTCACGATGAGCTGATCATTGAATCGGCAGAAAATGACGCAGATAAAGTTGAAAAGATTCTCCAGGAATCGATGGAAAGCGCGATGGAGCTCGATGTACCGCTAATTGCTGAGACCAAGCGCGGTCGCACATGGGGGGAGCTCAAGTAGCTATGTTTATACTCGGGATCACAGGCGGTATTGGAACAGGGAAAAGCACCGTTGCGTCAATTTGTCGCAAGGTCGGACTCCCGGTTATTGACGCGGATCAAATCGCGCATGAACTCACAGACCAGGCAGGGGAGACAACAGAAAAGATTGCCGACGCACTCGGTCAAGGTGTCCTTGATGCCAAAAGAGCGCTGGACAGGGCACGTGTCGCAGATCTTGCCTTCTCAAATAAACGAGCGCTTGATATCCTGAGCGCCATTGT
>LFTF01000022.1 GCA_001512945.1 Clostridiales bacterium DTU023
ATAAGCCACTGCCGAACTTTGGGATCGGCATCTTCAACTGATTCTTGAAACGTTTTTTTCCGTTCAGAAACTTTCTCCAGGAAATCTTTTTCAGCCGCTAGCGCTTGTGTGCGAAGTATCTCATATTCGCGGACATCCTCGGAGGAAAAAGCAAGCGCTTCCGGCGATAATCCGTCGCCTTCGGCCATACTTTTCTCGGCGAGCAGCAGATTCTTGCGGGGATACTCGTTTCCGATATCGTCAAAGACGGTTATTGGATACTTCATGCGCTCCCTCTTTCTTTTCATATTCCTGCTTCAACCGGTGTATGTTAATCACGATCAGGAAAAGCCCTGCCCATAAGGCAAGCACCAGATACCAGATCAGTGATGATGTCTCAAGGGCCAGGAACTTCCACATGGCCGAGATCAACACTACTCCACCCCAAACGATGCGATAGGTACGTGGTGTACCAAACTTATCAATCGTAAAATAAGTATAGAGAGAAAGAGAGACAGGCACCAGAACGTCAAGGAGAAAGCGCGTCAATATGAAAGCTGAATAATCACCCGCGCCTGTTTCAGGGAACAGTTCCTGCCAGATTTTAAACGCTTCGGGTCCTGCAAGCAATGCCGCTTCCAGAGCGGCTATGATGATCAGCGCCGCGCAAAAAGCGATCAAGACAGTAAGTTGCCGTCTGTGACGTTGTTTGCCTGCTTGGCTGCGAAGCCTTGGCTCCTCTCTCATACACATCCTCTAGTCAAGTACTCTTCCGCATCATCATAAACGAAAATGATCCGATTATAAAGCAAGAGCAGGAGAACCTGGTGATTCTCCTGCTCTTTTATCGTTTGTCGTCTGACAGATTAAATTGATTTATTTGAGGTCGGCCATCATAGCATCGAAGGATGCTTTCAGCTCTCCATATGCCGCTTCAACAGTTCCAGGAACAACACTGTTCCAAGAAAGCACAGCATTCTTCCATGTGTCCCATACAGGTCCAAACTCCTGGAAGAGCGGTCTGCCGGGCGATATTTCGAAAGACTCGATTACGGCCGCAATGACTTTCTTATCGATCTCGTTGAGATCGGAAGCCTCATAGGCATCGACTGCCACGTTTTCGAGGATTTTGCCCGTTGCTTTGAACAGGTCGACTGCATACTGAGGATTGACAATTTCACCGATCATCGCTTCAGCAAGCTCGACTTTGGCTTTATCTTCCTCGATGCGCGGGTTAATCGCCAGGCCCCAGCCGCCCTGCCAGTGACGCAGAGGTTTACCGGCAACTTTGATCTGTCCGATCGGGTAGATTCCTAGGTTGGCCCCGTCGTCCGTCTGGCTCTTCATGTCGTTTGTCTCCCATGGGCCGCCTATGCGAAGGACACCAGTTTCACCATCCGTAAATTTGTCTGAAATATAACCCCACCCCGCGCCATCATCGAACAAGGTCGTGTTGTTGTCGTAGTTGAGTTTCCAGTAGTCATAAAGTTCCGTGATTGCCGCCTTTTTCCCGGCTTCGAGGTCACCCCAGTCGGCTGTGAGGTCAGCAACAAAACCGTCGCCTTCCTGCTTGAGAAGCGCGATATCGGCCGAGTTGGTCAGCGCGACACCGAACCATGCGTCAAAGACAGGAAGCAGAATGTGGGCCGGGTTTTTGATGGAACCGAGCTCCACCGGCTTATCGAGATCAATCCCCTCCGCCTTTGCATTTTTTTCATTGGCAAAAACAATAAGTGTCTCAATGTTGAATGGGAATGCGAGATACTCTCCGTCGAGATTGAGCAGTCCGCCCAGGCCGGCATCAAAATCACTCCAACCGCCCAAACGACCGGCAATTTTCTTCGCGTCGATCGCGCCGAGCAGATCTTTGCCCGCAAGGCCCGTTAGACGGTCCGCAGGAAGAGCAAACAAGTCGGCAACATCCGGATTGCTGGCATCGGTTTCATCTAAAATTCCGATATGATCGAATGATCCGATCTCTTGGAATTTGATTTTGACATCAGGGTTAGCGTCGGTGATGCGTTTCGCCGCAGCTTCGTAGTACGCGAGCCAATCTTTCTCAACTTGCACTGTGATTTCAGCAGCAGCAAGCCCCGTAGGTGTTTGTGTTGGTTGAACGCTTTCGCTGGGTTTAGGTGCTTCGTTGGGGCCGCAGCCGGCGACCAAAGCGACAACAAGTAGAAGCGAAAGGATTACCATTAGATATTTTTCATTTTTCCTCCAAATTTTTAGGGATTGTCTTATCTATTCAGACAAATGGACAAAAGTGGGTGCTATTTTTGTCATTCTTATGACTTTTTTATTATAGCTGTTAATAGTGAAGGCAATAAGGGAAAATCAGTCATCTGTAACAATTGATGCGTCAACACCAAGGCTTTATCATGATAAAGCGGCTTTTAGGGCAACTTATTTTTGTATCAGTGAAAGGTGTCCTTGAAATGTATCCTTGTTATCAAACAATTTACTCGACTTCCCAAAGCACCATGGGCGAAAAAGCCCTGAAACATCTCTGTTCCAGGGCTTCTTTTGGAGCCTTTTGCCGGAATTGAACCGGCGACCTCATCCTTACCATGGATGCGCTCTACCTACTGAGCTAAAAAGGCATCTCTGAACTGTTTGCCTGCCTATCATACAAAGGACAATCCCATTTGTCAAAGGGTGCAAGAACGGGTACCAATCAAGAGCATGTGACCATCAAATTTAAAGATGGACATCAACAGCGCGACCGCTGTTTGCCGCAATCGCTCTATTTGCTAGAATAAGTGAGGTTATTAAAACTGGGGCAACCATACAGATTGGATTGGGAGGCATTATGGACTATCGATTGGCAACGATGACCGATATACCGGCCATTGAATCATTGCAGCAAACATATCATGTCAACACCATCGCGGACGAGGACCGGGCGGACGGCTTTGTGACCACGCTGTTTGGGGCGGACCAGTTCCGTTTACTGATTGAGCAAGAAGGTGGACTCAGCATCGCGGTGGATGGCGATCGGGTGGTCGGTTACGCCATGGCGGCTTCATGGGAGTACTGGTCTGCCTGGCCTTTGTTTCAGCACATGATCGAAGACCTTCCGACCATGGAGTTCCTGGGACAGCCCCTGTCTGTCACCAATTCTTACCAGTACGGTCCGATTTGTATTGAGAAATCTTATCGAGGCACCCCTGTTTTGCCGAATCTCTTCGAATTCTCGCGGCGTCAAATGATGGACCGCTACCCTATTATGGTAACCTTCATCAATCAAAATAACCCGCGCTCGCTGCGCGCTCACATGGATAAACTCAAACTGATCATTCTCAAGCCGTTCTCATTCAACAACAATGAATATTACGCGCTGGCCTACAA
>LFTF01000013.1 GCA_001512945.1 Clostridiales bacterium DTU023
ATGGGAAGGTTTGAGGGAAAAACTTATCATTTTCCATTTTTGTTTCGTGTCAATTGTGATCGACGTTTGAAACCATAATTTTTCTTGTGGTCAAGTCTTCGGTCAATTAGTACCGGTCCGCTAAACGTATTACTACGCTTACACTCCCGGCCTATCTACCTGATCGTCTGTCAGGGACCTTATCACATAATGTGGGGAAATCTCATCTTGAGGGGGGCTTCACACTTAGATGCTTTCAGCGTTTATCCCAGCCGAACTTAGCTACCCGGCGGTGCCACTGGCGTGACAACCGGTTCACCATCGGTTCGTCCATCCCGGTCCTCTCGTACTAGGGACAGCGTCTCTCAAATTTCCTGCGCCCACGATAGATAGGGACCGAACTGTCTCACGACGTTCTGAACCCAGCTCGCGTACCACTTTAATCGGCGAACAGCCGAACCCTTGGGACCTTCTCCAGCCCCAGGATGTGATGAGCCGACATCGAGGTGCCAAACTCCGCCGTCGCTATGAACGCTTGGGCGGAATCAGCCTGTTATCCCTAGGGTACCTTTTATCCTTTAAGCGATACCGATTCCACTTTCGTATACCGGACCACTTGAGCCTGCTTTCGCAACTGCTCGACTTGTATGTCTCACAGTAAAGCTTCCTTATACTCATGTGCTCTTTAGCCCGATTACCAACCGGGCTGAGGAAACCTTCGCAATCCTCCGTTACTCTTTGGGAGGAGACCGCCCCAGTCAAACTGACCCGCTGGCAATGTCTCCCGGCCGGCTAACGGCTCGGGATTAGATGTCTAACAAACAAAGAGTGGTATTTCACATTGTGGCTCTGACATGCCCTGAAGCACGCCTTCGAAGCCTCCCACCTATTCTACGCATTGAAAATCAAACACCAATACCAGCTTACAGTAAAGGTCCATAGGGTCTTTCCGTCCTACTGCGGGTAGGCGGCATCTTTACCGCCACTACTATTTCACTGAGCATCTCCCTGAGACAGCGGCCAACTCGTTACACGATTCGTGCAGGTCGGAACTTACCCGACAAGGAATTTCGCTACCTTAGGACCGTTATAGTTACGGCCGACATTCACGGAGGCTTAGACCAGAGGCTTGCACCGCCAGCTTTCACCTTTCCGCATTGGTCACGTGTCACTCCCTATACGTCCACTTGCGTGTTTGCAGAGAGCTGTGTTTTTGCTAAACAGTCGGTTGGCCTTTTTCACTGCGGCCCCTCGCGGGGCACCCTTTTTACCGAAGATACAGGGCCAATTTGCCGAGTTCCTTAGGGAGATTTAACTCACGCGCCTGAGAATATTCTTCCCGGATACCTGTGTCGGTTTGCGGTACGGGCTTTATTGTGAAGGCTTTTCCTGGAAGTGCTTCCACGCATACCCCCTCGGCCGTAGCCTCGGAGTCCCAATTCAATAAGATAGTGCGCTTTCACCCTTCGTCCTCTTCACTTGGTGCAGGAATATTAACCTGCTTTGCATCGACTACTCCTTACGGCCTCGCCTTAGCTCCCGACTAACCCCGGGCGGACGAACCTTGCCCGGGAAACCTTATCCTTACGGCGAACCGGATTCTAACCGGTTTTATCGTTACTCAAGCCTAGATTTTCACTTCCTGACCCTCCACCATGCCTTGTCGGCTTTGGCTTCAATGGCTCAGGAACGCTTTCCTACCGCTCACATTACTGTAAGCCCACATCTTCGGCACAATGCTTAGTCCCGATCATCTTCGGCGCAAATTCACTCGATAGGTCAGCTATTACGCACTGTTTAAATGGTGGCTGCCTCTAAGCCAACATCCCTATTGTCTGTGTAAATTCACATCCTTTTCCACTTAGCATTGTTTAGGGGCCTTAAATGGTGGTCTGGGCTGTTTCCCTCTCGACTATGAAGCTTATCCCCCACAGTCTGACTCCCGTGCTTCTTTGACTGGTATTCGGAGTTTGGTAAGGGTTGGTACCCGGGTATGGGCCCTTGCCTTTTCAGTGCTCTACCCCCAGTCATCAGCGCAACGAGGCTATACCTAAATATATTTCGGAAAGAACCAGCTATCGCGGGGTTTGATTAGTCTTTCGCTCCGATCCACAGCTCATCCGACACTTTCTCAAGAGTGACCGGTTCGGTCCTCCACTTTATTTTACTAAAGCTTCAACCTGGCCATGGATAGATCACCTCCGCTTCGGGTCTATTGCCTGCGACTTCAGCTCGCCCTATTCAGACTCGGTTTCCCTGCGCCTACGTGCCTTAAACACTTAAGCTCGCCACAAACAATAACTCCTAGGCCCATTATACAAAAGGTACGCCGTCACACCTTGCGGTGCTTCGACTGATTGTAGGCAATTGGTTTCAGGTACTTTTTCACTCCCCTAACAGGGGTTCTTTTCACCTTTCCCTCACGGTACTTGTTCACTATCGGTCGACACCGAGTATTTAGCCTTACGCCGTGGTCGGCGCTCATTCACACGGGGTTTCACGTGTCCCGTGCTACTCTGGATACTCCCAGACCCAATCCAGCTTTAAGTTACAGGGCTTTCACCTCCTATGGCTCTCCTTTCCAGAAGATTCTCCTAGCCTTTTCGGTATCTATGTTGAGAGTCCTAACCCCTCCGGGATAAATCCCAGAGGTTTGGGCTGCTCCGCTTTCGTTCGCCACTACTTACGGAATCGCTTTCGCTTTCTTTTCCTCCGCTTACTAAGATGTTTCAATTCGGCGGGTTCGCTCCTATACACCTATTTTGTTCAGTGTACGGTTATCGGGTTGCCCCATTCGGAAATCCCCGGATCAAAGCGTATGTGCCGCTCCCCGAGGCTTATCGCAGCTTGTCACGTCCTTCTTCGCCTGGTGTCGCCAAGGCATCCACCAATTGCCCTTTCTAAATTCTGGCTCTTTTGCTCTACTCTCTTAAGTAACTACCTTTTAAATCCTTTAAATTCGCCAATATTTCTCTGACGCTTGTCTTTTTACCCGCGAATCATGCCTCTTACAGCATAATTCGTAGTTTTTGACGCTAAACTTTCAAAGAACAGACTTTCGCTTGCGCGAAAAAATGCTTCATTCAAGCAGTGTTTTCATCTTTCACCTTGCCCTGCAAGGCGGGTTATGGGGGCTTTCAAGGCCCCTTCTCGTTGTAACGGATTCAAACGTTCGGGAAGCGCCCTTTGATTGCACCGGGCCTTTCTC
>LFTF01000124.1 GCA_001512945.1 Clostridiales bacterium DTU023
ACCGGGCGATGCGTATCAACCGTTCGGGGAACACTGGAGTGTGACACTTGCTTACACGCGCGCGCTGTTGGAAGGTTATCGCGCATTTGGCGGAAAAACATTGGCAGGACTAATCGAAGTTCAATCAACGCAGCTACTGCCATTATTTAAAGATAATAAAACGGCCGGCGAACTTGTGGCCGGCCCCAAGATGCTTCTCGGATATGACGAATGGGAAGATCCGCCGCCTGGCGATATCCCTGAACCGGGTGATGATCCGCCCGTAGAAACCGCATCGGGCACCTACCTGGCCGATATCGATCTCTGGGCACTGTATGCTCTATCACGTTTTGATCCGGGATGGGCGCCTATCGCGTCGTTCTGGCACAAAGCCGTCGCAGAATCAAGACTCGACAGCGAATTACCTCTTTACGCCTCGGCCATAGAACAGGGCAAAGATACATATCTGGCCGTCACGGGTGGGGGTCTTTGTTCGCAGACTAGAGAGCAGCTCGAGATTGCTCTGCATCTGGCGGAAGTCGGTACGGTTGATCACGATTTCATCTCGTTTATCCGGTCACAACTTCGTGACAGCAAGCGGCTTCCTGTCGGCTGGAATCCGGTGACGGGTGGAGCTCAGGGAGGATTTGCCGTGCCAGCCGATTACGGTATGTCCCTATCACTGGGACGTGCGTCGGGTGATACACTTCTCGCGGATTCGGCGCGTGAGGTCATGATGTATTCGTATGCTTCGAGTACAACAAGTGACATTTTCGGAGGTTGGTTTCGACCGGGAGAGTCTACCAGGACGTTTAAACTGGTGGCAGAAGACAATACGGTCGTCTTACTCGCGCTTCGTTGAGTCTATGCTATAATTTCCAATGGTCTTTTGTCGGAATACTGATGGAATTAAATGTTTGAAAAGCTGTTTGAGCGCCATGAAAATCCGATGACCATTGTGCAAGCGTTTTGCAATAGTTGAATAAATGACAGGGATTGTGAGAGTTGATATGAATTTCATGGAGCGTGTACTCAGTAGGGTACGCAGTGAGAGAAAAACAATCGTGCTACCGGAAGTCAGCGACCGACGTGTTCTAGAGGCGGCATCCCTTGCGACAGCAGAGGGAATTGCAGATATTATCCTGATTGGCTGTTGTGACGATGTCGCGATGAATTTTCCCGACATCAGTTTAGAAGGCGTGACCTTCATTGAGCCCGCTTCATATAGCCGTTTCAACGAAATGACCCAAACACTGTATGAGCTGCGCAAGCATAAGGGAATGACGGAAGAGAAAGCGAAGGCAGCCATGCTTGATCCGACGACTTTTGGCATGATGCTTGTCAAGATCGGGATTGCGGATGGCCTTGTCTCTGGCGCTGTGAACACTACTGCAGATACATTGAGACCGGCACTTCAGATTTTGAAGACCAAACCAGGTACCAAGCTCGTATCCGCATACATTCTCATGATTGTGCCTGCCAGTGAATCGGCAGGCGAGAGGATGTTTCTGATGTCGGACTGCGCGCTGAACGTCAACCCGTCAGCCGAAGAACTTGCTGAGATCGCCGTGGCGTCAGCAGGGACTTGGCAGTCTCTCACAGGCACGGAGCCACGCATCGCGCTGCTTTCTTATTCAAGCCTTGGGAGCGGTATTGGCGAATGGCCAGAAAAGGTAGCCCAGGCAACACGATTGGCGCGTGAAAAGGCGCCTGGCTTTCTCTTTGAGGGGGAGTTACAGGTGGATGCCGCCATCGTTCCGGAGGTCGCGGCGATGAAGGCAAAAGGCAGTCTCGTCGCGGGCACAGCTAATTGTCTGATTTTTCCCGACTTGAATGCGGGTAACATAGGCTACAAACTCGTCGAACGTCTCGCAAACGCAAAGGCATACGGGCCGATGCTGCAAGGCATCGCCAAACCTGTCAATGATCTTTCGCGCGGGTGCAGAACGTCCGATATAGTTGGCGTCATTGCACTGACGGCGCTGCAGTCCATCGAATGCATCCGAGTGTGACGCACGCTCGTGAAATATAAAGTAATAAAAAAAGCTTAAGGAGCACAATTAATGTTAATTCTTGTTATCAATTCAGGCAGTTCATCATTGAAGTACCAACTCATCGACTGTGAAGACAGGTCCGTGCATGCCAAGGGTATGTGCGAGCGTATCGGTATTGACGATCCCATTTTTAAGCACGAAGATGCGAATGGGTACAAGATTAAAGAGCCGCGTGAGATGAAAACGCATGGGGACGCTGTCCGAATTATGCTTGAGACGCTTCTCGACCCCGAACACCCGGTGATCGGGTCACTCGATGAGATCGCCGCTGTCGGTCACCGCGTCGTCCACGGAGGGCCGTACTTCTCTGAGTCTGTCCTTATTACAGATGAGCACAAAGAAGCCATCCGCATGTGTTACGAGTGGTGTCCGCTTCACAACCGTGCCAATCTGGCTGGCATCGAAGTCTGTGAAGAGGCAATGCCGGGGATTCCCCAGGTGGGCGTATTTGATACAGCATTCCACCAGACGATGCCGCCTGAGGCTTACATGTACGGTATTCCTTACAACTATTACGAAGAAAACGCAATTCGTCGTTACGGCTTTCATGGAACGTCACACGAGTTTGTTTCGCGTCGCGCGGCAGAAATGACAAAGCATGATCCTGAGACTTACCGTCTGATTACATGCCATTTAGGCAATGGCGCATCATTCTGTGCGATCAAAGGTGGCAAGGTCATTGACACATCCATGGGGTTGACTCCCCTTGAAGGCATTATGATGGGTACCCGCTGCGGCAGTATCGATCCCGCGATCGTACTCGCCATCGGAAGGCTTGGCAATTTCACGCCTGACCAAGTCGACGACATCCTGAACAAGGAAAGTGGTGTGCTAGGCATCTCCGGCGTCAGTTCTGATTTCCGTGATGTCCAGGACGCGGCGGAAGCGGGCAACGAGCGTGCTCAGCTTGCAATCAAAATGTTCTGCTACCAGGCGGTCAAAATCATGGGGTCATATATCGCCGCGCTTGGCGGAATCGATACCATTGTCTTTACGGCCGGTATCGGTGAGAACGACGACATTGTCCGCAAGTATATCTGTGATGGTATAAGCTATCGTGGTTTGGTGATCGACGATGAGCTGAATAAAATCCGCGGCAAGGAAATCGTCCTTTCGACCGAGGAGTCAGCCGTTGAAGTCTTTGTTATTCCAACCAATGAGGAGCTCTCAATCGCTCTTCAGACAGCGGAAGTACTGGAAATCGAGAAATGCTCCCATCTTTAAGAACGATATATATGCGCACAGTGATTCGACGTGCGTTACGCAAAGGAGGCCGAAGCCTTGAGTAAAATCGAAAAAATGGTTCAATCCATCACGCCGCGGGATGATGACTTTGCCCGCTGGTACACAGACATCTGCACGCGTGCGGAGCTCTGCTCCTATTCGTCGGTTAAGGGATGCATTATTCTGCGTCCCTACGGCTACGCCATCTGGGAACTGATTACAGCGGAGCTTGATCGCCGCTTCAAGGCGACCGGACACGAGAACGTAATGATGCCGATGTTCATACCGGAAGGGTTGCTTCAAAAGGAGAAAGATCACGTCGAGGGATTTGCGCCTGAGGTGGCGTGGGTAACCCACGGCGGAGATGAGCAACTCAGTGAGCGGCTCTGTATCCGTCCCACGTCAGAGACGCTCTTCTGTGATCACTACGCAGAGATTATCCAAAGTTGGCGCGATTTACCGAAGCTGTACAATCAATGGGTTTCTGTCGTGCGGTGGGAGAAGACGACGCGACCGTTCTTGAGGACACGCGAGTTTTTCTGGCAGGAAGGGCACACAGCCCATGCGACGGCAGAAGAAGCGGTCAAAGAAACACTGGACATGCTTGATCTTTACGCAGAATTTTTTGAGAACGCGCTCGCTATTCCGGTTTTGCGCGGATTAAAAAGTGATTCAGAAAAATTTGCCGGCGCAGTCCAGACGTTCACAGTCGAAGCCATGATGCACGATGGCAAAGCACTGCAGTCGGGGACGACCCATTACCTCGGAGATGGGTTCGCAAAAGCGTTTGACATTCAATTCACTGACAAAGACAACACACTACGCTACGTTCATCAAACATCGTGGGGCATCTCCTCGCGTTCGATCGGGGGACTGATCATGGTGCACGGCGATGACGAAGGACTCGTTCTGCCTCCGGCTGTGGCGCCCTATCAGGTCGTCGTCATTCCAATTGCCCAGCATAAAGAGGGCGTACGGGATGAGGCAGTCAAGCTTGTAGAGCAGCTGAAGGCGGTGGGTCTCCGTGTGCTGCTTGATGACAGTGATCGGATGCCGGGATGGAAATTCTCCGAACACGAGATGAAAGGCGTGCCGATTCGTATCGAGATTGGTCCGCGTGATATCAAGGAAGGCCAGTGCATCGCCGTTTCGCGCGATAACCGCGAAAAAACCGCTATCTCGTTGCAACAGGTCGCTAAGGAAGTGCCTGTGCTCTTAGCCGAACTTCACAAGCGTATCTATCAACGTGCAAAGCGGAACCTGGAAGATCGTATTTACGACGTAGATGACTGGGAGAGTTTCGTTGAGACGATGGCAACAGTACCGGGATTTATTCGCGCCGGATGGTGCGGTTCCCCTGACTGTGAAGCCAAAGTCAAAGAAGTAACGACGGCAACGTCACGATGTATTTCCGGGCAAGATGTCCCAGAATGTGCGCTCTGTGTCGTCTGCGGCAAACCGGCTCGTCACAGCGTTTACTGGGGCAAGGCTTACTAGCCAAACCGTATGAATACGTACAGTAAGAAAATGCCGCCTAAGTCTGCTACGTCAGACGCGCCGATCGGGATTTTTGACTCCGGCATCGGTGGTTTGACCGTGCTCAAAATGCTGCATGAATTACTGCCCGGAGAACACCTGATTTATGTTGGTGACCTTGGTCGATCACCGTACGGGACCAAGTCTCCTGATACAGTTAAGCGCTATGCGCGCCAAATAACCCGATATCTCTTGGATCGTGGCGTCAAACTTATCGTCATCGCGTGTAACACGGCAAGCGCCGTTGCGGGCGATGACGTGTGTCGAGCGGCTTCACCTGTGCCTGTTATAGAGGTTGTAGAGAGCGGGGCCAATGCCGCGCTGGATGCTGGTCCCGCTGCTACGAGAAAACCCGTCCGGATTGGCGTCCTCGGTACCGAGGCGACGGTAACTAGCGCCATCTATGTGAATCGGCTGCTGGAGTTGGCGCACGAACGTGGGATGGAAGCACCGGTGATCACACAAAAAGCGTGTCCGCTTTTCGTTCAGCTCGCAGAAGAAGGGCTATGGCGAGGGGAAATCCCCGATCTTGTGGCCGCACTTTATCTGAGTGAGATGAGAGCATTTGAACCTGATATCGTTATTTTGGGGTGCACACATTTCCCTCTGCTTGCGCAAACAATAGCCGCTGCGTTGCCTTCTGAAACGGTTCTGAGCGACTGCGCACCTTCTGTTGCACAGATTGCAAAGAAAATTCTGTGTGATCATGGGCTTTCCGCGCCCTCCACACCGGAGGGAAAGATTGAGTTTTACTGCAGCGATTCGGGGCAGGCATTCCGCCGTCGCGCAGAGCGTTTTCTTGACATGAACATTGATATCGTCCATCATGTTGACTTGGAGTCGTACGAGGACGAGGAGGGCAAGAGTGCTCATACCGGCAGACATTGACCGCGATGCGGTTATTTATGTGGAAAGCAGCCAATGGGCTGACGGAGAACAGTATGATCCTGTTCGCCTGATGACGCATGGGCATTTTTCGTATGAGCAAGAGCAAGATGTCTGGAATGTTTCTTACGATGAAAGCGATGCGACTGGTATGCGTGGGACGCATACACGCGTGAGTCTTTACCCCAACGGGCGTATAGTCTTGAGCCGAACAGGTGAAATTGAGATGGAACTCGAGTTCATCAAAGGCGGTCAGCGTGTAGAACAGAAATACACGCCTTTCGGGACGATGCGACTCTCTGTTCTGACACATGAAGTCAAGGGCAGTTTTACTGAGGAGGGCGGTGCCCTCGAAATTGGCTATTCGCTTGGATTTGACAATCGCCATGCCATAAGTACGAATCTGCAGCTTGAAGTCACGGCTAACCAGCCGACAGAGTACTTGGAACACCGTACACCTTTATCGGGCGGCAAGCACACAAACTGAGACCTGTGGCATCATGTGTAACGGTGCCTTTTGAAATACCATTTGACAGTTGGTGAAGGTTACACGATAATATCTGAGGCGCACCCGAGAAAGGGTGTAACAATAAATCATTTTGATCTGGGGGAGGTGTACCGATGGCTGTACCAAAACGCAAATGGTCCAAACAAAGATCGCGCACGCATCGCGCAAACTGGAAAATTAAGCCTGTGAGTCTTGTGCGTTGCCCGCAGTGTCACGCGCTCAAAGTGCCGCATCGCATGTGTAAAGCATGCGGATACTACGCGGGGCGCGAAGTCATTCCTGCTCG
The DNA here is from genome assembly GCA_001512945.1 of Clostridiales bacterium DTU023. GTDB lineage: Bacteria > Bacillota > Clostridia > Saccharofermentanales > DTU023 > UBA4923. The sequence continues at coordinate 6,473 of LFTF01000124.1, forward strand.
CGACGAGAAGTAGTAGGAGTTTCCAAAGCTCGGACATAAGGAGCAGCGCGCCCGAGGCACGTTGCTTTTTGTTCGTTTAGAAGAGAGAATACGTTTGAGCACACCAGTTCTGGCAATCGTCGGCCGACCGAACGTCGGCAAATCGACTTTATTTAATGCCCTCACGGGCAAGCGAACTGCTATTGTCGGTCCTGATCCCGGGGTTACGCGCGATCGCGTTATGGGGGAATGTGACTGGAGCGGGATTTCGTTTACGGTCATTGATACGGGTGGAATCGATTTCGCGGATGATGACATGCAACGGCTTGTCTACCGACAGGTTGAGGTTGCGATCGACATGGCAGATGTCATCTGTCTTCTCACGGATTTACAAATTGGTCTGTCAGATATTGAATTTCAAATAGCTGACACACTGCGCAAAAGCGGCAAACATGTCGTAGTCGCTGTCAATAAGGCGGATCGTCCCGGCGCTGCGCCGCTTGATTTCTATGCTTTCTATGAGCTGGGTTTTGCCGATACATTCGCAATTTCCGCAACTCACAAACTGGGACTCACGGAATTCCTCGATGCTGTCATTGCCCCGATGCGTGTGATAGACCAAGAAGAAGCGGGACATGACTACATCACCATTGCCGTTACCGGTCGTCCCAATGTCGGCAAATCATCTCTGTGCAATCGTTTGATCGGGGAGGAGCGGAGCATTGTTTCGGACATACCCGGTACGACGCGTGACGCGATCGACAGCTTTTTTGAAAATGAACACGGACCTTTTTTGATCTATGACACGGCAGGTTTGAGGAGAAAGTCTAAAATCGATGACCAGATTGAGTATGTGAGTGCTCTCAGGTCTCAACAGAGCGTCGAAAAAGCCGATGTATCGATCATCATGATCGACGCGGACGAAGGCCCGGCAGAACAGGACACAAAGGTCGCCGGTCTGGCCCACAATATGGGGAAAGCGTCCATCATTGTTGTTAATAAATGGGATCTAATCGATACCAATGATACTAATATGAGTGCCTATGAAAAGAAGATTCGGCAACGGTTTGAGTTCATGCCGTATGTTCCGATTCTTTTCATTTCGGTTAAGACCGGCCAGAATCTCCACCGGCTGTGGCCGCTGATCCTACGTGTGCACGAGTCCTCGATACGTCGTGTTTCGACAAGTGTTTTGAACGAGGTTATCGCTGAGGCGATCGTGCAACACCCGACGCCCCAGCACAAAGGAAGACATCTGCGCATCTATTACGCGACGCAGGGATCTGTCGCCCCGCCGACGTTTATCTTCTTTGTTAATGACAAAAAACTCCTGCATTTCTCTTACGAGCGGTATCTTGCAAACAGATTGCGTGAGAATTTTGATTTCTCGGGGACACCTATTCGCTTCGTGTGGAAGGGGAAGGCCGCCCGTGACGAGTCGTCATCACGTATCACACCCGATTAGCGACGGATCGTGGTAGACTTGGCGCATGAAAAAGGATCGCGGCAGAACACGCAAAAGACAAATCAGGCAGCATCCGAGCGGGAGAAATCTTCCAAATAAGACGACAAGACCTGCATTGTCGGTCGTCGATTCGCATGCTGAACACAAGGAAATCGCGCAGCTAGAATTAGCGCGACTTGCGCCGATGGCGGCTGTTGGCATGGCACTGATGACGCTTTTGACAGTGGGATTCTTAATCGCAGAACAATCAGGTGTTATTCCGATAACCTTAAATTACGATGCCGGCATTGAAGCATTCGCGCTTCGCGCACTCATTCTTGGCGGACTCTTTCCAGTGGTGACCGCGTCTCTGCTTATTGCCATCTATCGTCCGGCAGCAGATTTCATCTTGGGACGGACGCCTGATCTAGCGTCTTGCGTTTTAGCTCCCGTGACGGGTTTTCTTTTTGGTTGGCTTGTATGGGGCATTGGACAGCTGGCGACATCGTTGGTGGGAACGGCTGCGGAATGGATCGCCATGCCCAAAATGTGGCAGGTAAGCGGACTTTATCTTGGCAGATCCCCTCTTTACTCTGTCCTGATCGTGATCATCGCTGTGGTTGTGCCTGCGACATCGGGTGAGCTTTTGTATAGAGGTATTTTACTGCCGTCGTATCAGGGGAGAGACGGTCACCTGCTCTCTGGGTTCTTCCCAGCTTTATTTTTCGCCTCTACTATGCTCGATGTTCCGGGGATGGTCGTTTTTGTGACCGCGGCTCTTATGGCTTCGTGGATACGTATTGCAACCGATTCACTGATCGCGTCGGCTCTTTCAACGGCCGGATTTGCGATCGCCATGCTCTACGCTCGACCTCTTTTTTCAATGATCAGTCAGGCGATCTTTAAAATGCCCCTGATCGACAATATCCGTGTCCGTGTGTTTCTCGTCACCTTGTGTTTAATTTTGCTTGTACTCTTACTTGTACCGACTGCTTTGATCAATGGCATAGGGCGGCGTACCTTGAATCAATATCAGGGAATGCGAAAAAATAAGGTTCGTGGTCCGTTCGCGAAGATAAACGCAATCACAGCTGTGATCTGTATCGCAGTACTATTGGCGTTACATTTTCTATTTAAATAAACAAATTACGGGTAAATGTAGACGGATGGGTTCGCTTATTTTGCCTTGCTGCTATAGCGCTCGACTTTGGCTTCGTGCTCCGCCAGTGTCTTTGAGAAATCATTGGTTCCTTTGCCAGTCGCACAGAAAAATAAATATGAGTTGGCGCCTGACCACGACCGCTCCGTAGCTGGCCACAACACACCTTCTATAGCGACTGTTCCCGGTGAATTGATTGGTCCCGGCGGCAATCCGGAGAAGCGGTACGTATTGTAATGATTCTTACCGTATCGTTCGATATCCTCATTCAAAATCCAAAGTTGCGGATCCCTGCCGTCTTCCAAACGGAGATAGTTGACAGTCGCGCACGACTGCAGAGGCATTTCTTTTTCCAAACGGTTCATAAACACTTTTGCAATCTGTGGCATTTCGTTGATGGGTCCTTCTTGCTGGACAATAGAGGCAAGTGTGAGCACTCGGTCCATGCTCATACCTATTTTCTCAGCGCGCTCGTAATAGCCCCCTACTTTGAGATGCCGCTCCGTGTTGTTCAGAAACGTCCGGATAATTTGCTGTTCTGTCGCGTTGATATCGAGTCTGTAAGTATCCGGCCATAGATATCCTTGTAAAAGCCATTCGCGATCCGGTCCCGACTCGATCAGGGGGACAAAGGAATAGTCTGAGAATAGGCCGGGTTGTCGAACCATGGCGTCAAGCAAGTCAGGGTTGAATTGCATGCCGGCCTCGATCATCTTGTCTCGCATCTGCGTGTATGTCATGCCTTCGATGAAGGTAATTGTTACGGGCTGCGGCTGATTTGTCAAAACGACCATAATCTCGTCGTAACTCATCTCTCCCAGAAGATAATGGGTCCCGTACTTGTATTGGCCGTCAAACCCGTTGAATTTTGACAAGAGTTCAAACGCAAATGTGTTGCTGATCAACCCTCGTTTTTTCAGCATCTGAGCGATATCCTGCGTATCTGACTGTTGCTCAACATAAATCTCTATCGCTCCCGGCGTGTCATGGTCGAAAGGGGAAAAACCGCGCGCGTCAAACTGATCTTTCAGGTACTCAATGCGCTTATCCTGTTCACGGACATAGCGGTAACCGAGCCCGAAACCGATCAACACAGCGCCAACGGCGATGATGATGGCGATCAGTACGATCAATGGTTTTGAGATTCTTTTAGGCATGGTGCTCCTTTGTGTCCCGTTTGCCGGATCAATCTATTTTATCACGTCGACGCAAGGACACAAACATCGTCCAAAACGGGGCGTCTATTTAGTTGGCCTTTTAGAAGAACCACTCAGATAAGAAGGGCACCTTGCGTACGAGAAAAGCAGACAGCGCGAGAAAAGGAATGAAAGGCAAAGGTTTGCGCGGACGACGTGCTATGAAGAGAAAAAGAGAGAAAGGGAGCGCTAGGAAGAAAGCCAGGCAAACCATTCTCACAGAACCGCCGGCAGTCAACGCGAAACCTGCAGCAGCGGCAAAGAGGACATCTCCTACGCCAATCATGGTCCTGCCCGTTATACGGCGCGCAGGCAGCGCTAGCGCAAGCAGTAAGGCTGCACCTCCTAGGGCGGGCGCGAGTCGGAGCGCCTGCGACAGCCAATAGGGCAAACGTGGTACGGCGGAACCGTAGTCCATGATGAATTCGTTATTTAACCACGGTTCCAGTGCCCGAGGCATCACGGTGAAAAACGAAAACCATGCGATCTCATAATCGATTACCTTACGTGTCTGGATATCGCGCCATGAAATGATGAGCGCCATCACGATCGTTCCGACGGACAATAAAACTTCCACTGTTTCCACCCTATTATTGATATTTCATATAGCACTATAAATGCAAGAAGAGATAAAATTGAGAGTCAGTATCGGGCGTAGTCTGCGAAATAGGGCGAATTGACGAGATATGCACAATGCCGTCTACCGACATCGACAAGCGCGTTGCTGTGGCGTTCTGCTATAATACCTTGGGCAAATTGATATGAGGTACGATATGAACAAAGAAATTCTGGCACAGAAAGTGCTCTCTCATCTAAAAGCGGAATTTGGCAAAAGTGTTGCCAGCGCGAGCGAACACGAATACTGGACAGCGCTTTCAAGGGCTGTCATGGAGACGATCGCTTGTGACTGGGAGAGGACACGTGCCCTTTATGGAAAGGGACGACAGGTACACTATTTTTCGGCCGAATTTCTGGTTGGGCGCAGCCTTCTCAATAATTTGATCAATCGCAATATGCTTGATGACATGCGTGAACTCGTCAACGAGGCTGGTTTTGATTTTGATGCGGTTCTCAACGAAGAAACTGATCCGGCACTTGGGAATGGCGGTCTTGGACGGCTTGCCGCTTGCTTTCTTGATTCTTCCGCTACGATGAATTTGCCGGTGACAGGTCACGGTTTGCTCTATCGATACGGTCTTTTCCGTCAGGAAATTGAGCATGGGCAGCAGAAAGAATATCCTGATGCCTGGATGGAGCTTCCGTACCCCTTTATGGTGATGAGACGCGAGGATAAAATGCTTGTTCATTTCCGTGATATGAGCGTGTTTGCCGTGCCCATGGATCTACCGATCACGGGTCACGGTACAGAAAATGTCAACACGCTGCGCCTTTGGAAGGCCGAACCCGCCGAAGAATTCGACTTCAACCTTTTCAACTCGCAACGTTTCGATGATGCGGTTATTCAGCGCAATCGAGTGCAGGATATCTTTCGGGTACTTTATCCCAATGACACCACATATGATGGCAAGGTGCTTCGTGTCCGCCAACAATATTTCTTCGTCTCAGCTTCACTTCAAACGATTGTGCGCGACTATCGTGATCTTCACGGTTATGATTTTTCACATTTTGCTGATGAAAATGTCATTCAGCTCAATGACACACATCCGGTGCTGGCTATTCCGGAACTCATGCGTCTTCTCATTGATGAGAACCGTCAGAGTTGGGAAGAGGCGTGGGATATCGTTACAAAAACGTTCGCATTCACGAACCACACGATCATGCAAGAAGCGCTCGAGAAGTGGGATCTTGAGATATTCCGATTCTTGTTCCCCCGGATCCTTGAGATCATCGAAGAGATCGATGAACAGTTCAAAAAGGAAGCGATTGCCCACGGGTTCAATGCCGATGAGATAAAAGCACTGTCACCAATACACGACACCAAGGTTCATATGGCGCTCTTAGCCATTTACGCGTGCTACTCGATTAACGGTGTCGCCAAGATTCACAGTGAGATACTTAAACAGGAAGTCTTTAACCCTTTTTACCGTTGGTGGCCGCAGAAGTTCTCGAACAAAACGAACGGCGTGACGCCTCGACGCTGGCTAAACCTATGTAATCCGCAACTTTCCGCTATGTTGACGCGTCTTTATGGTTCTGATGGCTGGCTCACTGACATGGACTCACTGACCACACTGCTGCCTTACGAAAAGAATACGCAGGAGATGCGCAATCTGCTTGAAATCAAGCGTGGGAATAAACAGCGCCTCGCCCGTCTCATTGAGGAGCGCGAGGGAATTGAGGTTGATTCATCGTTCATTTTTGATGTTCAGATCAAACGCCTTCACGAATACAAAAGACAGCTGATGAATGCGCTTGAGATCTGTGACCGTTATTTCCAACTCAAAGAGAACTCGCAGCTTGATGTGCCGCCTGTTGCTTATATCTTTGGGGCAAAGGCCGCGCCTGGATATTTTCTTGCGAAAGCGACCATTAAATTTATCCACGAAGTCGCTCGCATGGTCAACGGTGATCTCGACGTAAGCCAAAAGATGCGTGTCATCTTCATGCACAACTACAATGTGTCGCTGGCGGAACAGATCTTTCCGGCGGCCGATATCTCTGAACAGATTTCGACGGTGGGTATGGAAGCGTCCGGCACGGGCAATATGAAGTTTATGATGAATGGAGCTCTCACAGTCGGAACATATGACGGAGCCAATATCGAGATACTCGAACAGGTCGGAGAGGATAATATCTTTATGTTCGGTCCGAGGCTCAAAGATTTTCCCGACACCAAAAAATTCTACACGTCATGCTGGCAGTATGAAAATGTTGAAGGATTAAAGCGCGTTGTCGATACCTTGATCGACGGAACGTTTTCGGACGGCAATACCGGGATGTTCCGTGCCCTTCATAATCGTCTTCTCCAAGGCTCGAGCTGGGAGAAAGCCGACCCGTATTATGTTCTCGGTGATTTTTGTGATTACCGGGAAGCCCGGTCATGCGCATTCGACGCATACCGCAATCAGATTGATTGGGCGCGCATGTGTTGGAATAATATCTGCACCAGCGGACATTTCAGTTCCGACCGCACAATCCGTGACTATGCAGAGGACATCTGGAAGGTTCTTCCCAAACAGGCTAAGCTAATAGAATGAATAACAAAGGGTAATCATCGGTAAAGACCGATTGTCTATAATAGAAAAAAGGAGAAA
>LFTF01000052.1:0-1183 GCA_001512945.1 Clostridiales bacterium DTU023
GATACTCTGGTCGGCAGGATATTAGTTTCCGATGTAGGCGTTTCGGAGTGGGAATTACGCAAGAATTGGTAGACTGGTAACAAAATCAGGCTATCATCATTAACAAAGATAATTAAAATTAAGCTAGGGAAGTTATAAATGATAATTGATCACAACATTGTCGAATGTGAACTCGAATATACAAAATGTTTTTCAGAAGATTATGAAAATAACAATGTAATTAGATTTAGAGACGATCAGTTGCGGGATATGTATGATCACAACTATACGTATATAAAAGAAACTCAAAACGATAGTGAATTTAAACGAATTATAGAAGACGAAGTTTTGCTGCGATTATCAGGAAAACATAAATTCTGTAATATCGTTTTGAATTCCGTTGCCAGCAACCCTTTATTGTCGACGCTCGGATTCAAACCGGAGCTATCCACTATTGGATACTATGCCTTTGATGTCTCTCAGTTGCCAGTGCTTCCTGCATTGCCTGGTTGTTCAATAAAGAAAGTAAAGAGCCAAGAAGATATCCAAGACATTCTATATTGTGATTTGCAGCACGATGAAGAAATATTGGGATACGACTTTTGTATAAGACGAGCCTATAGACGAGGCAAAGTTTATGTTTCAGATCAGGGGGTGGATTCTTATATTTGCTATCACAATGGAGATGTAATCGGAAACTGCGATTTATTTATACATAGGGGTATTGCAAAAATCGAAGATTTTGCTGTGATTCCTTCTTACCAGCGCAAGGGATACGGAACAACTATTATCAAAGAATTGATACGCATAGCGATCGAATCAGATGCCCATACCGTTTATTTGCTTACTGACGAAGACGATACTGCAAAAGAGATGTATCGAAAAATAGGGTTCAAGAAAATAGGCGAAAGAACAGATTTGTTTTTTGAATTATAAATCTTCAATCGATGGACAGCAAATCGTTCATTTTGCAAAGAATCAGGGTGTATATTCTTATTGATTGAGCAAAATCACTTACACAGTGGGGTTACACTCTATTTTGCATGATGACTATACAGCATGACATGTTGACAAATAAAACACAGTAAGGAGGGGTTTAATGGAGAGAAAAACAATAGAATCGAAACGAGGCTCGGTATATTATTGGATAGGCGGAAATCAGAGCGCCGATTCAAGGTGTATTGTTTTCAATCATGGCATGACT
>LFTF01000052.1:1415-9353 GCA_001512945.1 Clostridiales bacterium DTU023
GGAAAGCTATATTTTGACTAAGTCAGGCTTCATCTGTCCATGTATACTTTAATAAGTCAAAGAAGTCATGATATGAAAAATAAGAAAAATCGTTATGAACAGTTTAACAATATATTTAGCCTATGCAGTTTTATTTTCGGTAGTGATATTTGCGTTTCCAAGACCTTATAAAAGAGAAGAATTGCAAACAAACCCATTGATTCCACAAAATGAACAAAGCGAAACGCGAGATAGAGTTGAGCTAGTAGAATCAGGGGAAGAAGGGGCAATAGTAAGAATAAGGCTTATTGAAAATGCTAAAGAAAGTATCGATATATCTTATTATTCTTTGCAAGACGGAACATTCACAAAAATACTGCTTGGCAGCATNNAAAAATGTAATATATGGACTGGAAGCACATCAAAATATCGAATTGAAGTTTTACGAGCCTATAAATCTTCTCTTTCCGATGAGCTGGAATAGAAGATTACACGACAAGATTATTATTGTTGACGAAAATTTGGCTTTAATAGGTGGCAGAAATATTGCAGATAAGTACTATCTTGAACATATCGAACAAGACAATTTTTCCAAAGATAGAGATGCAATTATATATAAGGATGAATCTCGAGGGGATTATGACAGCGTCATAAGTGATATGAAAAGCTACTTCGAGCAGACATGGAACTACAAAAACTCTAAACCGTTCAAAAAAGCATTACATTATAAAAAAATTGTTAGAGGAGACGTATCCAATAGAAATTTAAAATATGACTATTTGAAGCTGCGGGAAAGAGCTAAGGAAAAAATAGAGCAGATAAATTGGTACGATCATACAATAGCTGTTGACAGTATAAAGTTTGTATACAATCCTGAAGGCAAAATGTTTCGGGATCCACTGTGTATAAGGGCGCTGTTACAGTTAGCTTCACAGGCTGAAGAATCCATGTTCATTCAGAGTCCCTATATCATTCCCACAAGACGAATGAAAACAGAATACAAACAACACGATGTAGATGTGGAGAAGATCACCGTATTAACGAACTCGTATTACTCAAGCCCAAATCCTCTCGCTATATCGGGTTATTCGAGCCACAGAAAACGATTAGTAGATAGTGACGCAACTATTTATGAGTACCAGGGACAAGGCTCTATCCACAGCAAAACCTATATGTTTGATGATTATATAAGTGTTGTGGGATCATATAATTTGGATGCGAGAAGTAGCTATTTAAACACTGAATCCATGGTAGTAATACGCAGCAAAGAATTTGCAGAATTATTGAAAGAGAATATTCAAGTAGATCTCGATAAGAGTTTAAAAGTTGGCAAGGACTATTCTTATGAGCCAAACGACAAGGTAGCCGAAGGTAAGGTCTCTGTACTTAAAAGAATGGGCATAGCTATCTTATCTTTGATTACGCGCTTATTTGGATATCTGCTGTAGGCATTGGCGGATACCAGGAAGATAGTGCCGACGTTTACTCTGACAATTGCCTTCTGTCTTACTTATCTTTGACCTGAGTTTTTATAACATCATAACCAAGTGTCGTGATGGCCTTTTCGATGTCTTGGATGGATATCTTGTCAGCGTCAAAGTCAAACTTTACTTTACTCGAGTTAAACAGTACCTTGACACTGTCTTTATCCACACCGTTCAATGATTTTGTCGCGTTCTCAATCTTCTGTACGCATGAGGGACAGGTTAATGGTTCCAGATGAATCGTGGCTTTTTGCATTTTCTTTTCTCCTTTAATATCGTTACTGTTTCCTGTATTACTAGTATCTCAACTTGTAGCGAAGTAGTCTCATACCGTTTAAGATGACGACCAATATACTGCCTTCATGTACTAACATGCCTATCGACATATTCATCCAACCGCTAAAAAACACGCTGGCAAGCAAAAATAGCACTACACCCACTGCGATCAGGATGTTTTGGCGCATGTTATTAGATGTTGCCTTTGTTAACCCCAGCGCATGAGGCAAGCGACTAAAGTTTGAATTCATCAAGACAATATCCGACGTTTCAATTGCTACGTCAGTGCCGCTGCCCATGGCAATTCCAATTTGTGCCAGTGCCAGTGAAGGGCTGTCGTTAACTCCATCTCCAATGAACGCAACAATTTGGCCTTTATCGATTAGATCTGAAACGTATGCCGATTTATGTTCCGGCAACATATGTCCACGAGCTTCCGTCAAGCCCAGTTCGCGGGCTACCAAGTCAACGGTCCCCTGATTATCTCCCGATAGAACTACCAGGTTCTTAACACCCAGCCGTTTAAGTCTTGCAAGGTCTTCCTTCACTCCCGGCCGGATTTGATCGCGAATTCCCATGAGTACTCCAATTTCGCCATCAACGGCAGTCAAAACAAGCGAACTCCCATGGTCGACAAATCGATTAATATCCGCGCGGACCTGCTCATTTATATGAACATTTTCTTGTTCCATCAAGGCGACATTGCCCACTGCAATTCGATGACCATCTACATCCGCGACAATTCCGCCCCCCTTTACGACGTCAGTATTTTCGACTCTATATCGGAATGTGTTTCCAATGAAGTCTGTCACTGCTTTCGCTAACGGATGATCAGATTCATGCTCGACACTTGCCAGATAACTTAAAATTTCTTCAACATTGGCGCCATATATTTCATTGTCAGCAACTTTGGGGTTTCCAACCGTTAATGTACCTGTTTTATCAAACACCATGGTATCCACTTTGCTAAAATCGTGGATCACTTCGCTGCCTTTTAGGAGGACTCCGTGTCGAGCGCCATTGCCAATGCCTGCTACGTTTGAAACAGGTACACCGATCACCAATGCTCCCGGACACCCTAAAACCAATATTGTGATGGCCAGTTCAACGTTTCGAGAAAATAACCACACTACCATAGCAAGCACTAAAACTGCCGGGGTATAGTATTTGGAAAATCGGTTGATGAAACGTTCCGCTTCAGATTTTGAATCCTGTGCTTCCTCAACCAACTCAATGATTTTGCCAAACGTAGTGTCTTCGCCTACGCGATCAGCAACAATTCTAATGGTTCCATTTTCGAGGATTGTCCCGGCATATACACCCGAATTCAAGTTTTTGCCTACCGGAAACGCTTCACCGGTAATACTTGCTTCATTGACATACCCTTCACCTATTAAAACGGTGCCGTCAACGGGAATTTTACCACCAGTCTTGACAAGCAAAATATCGCCCACGTCAACTTCATCTACGGCCACTTCTTCAAATTCGCCGTCTGCCATTTGTTTGAAAGCACTCTCCGGGGCCATCTCCGTCAATTCTTTAATCGCAGATCGTGTTTTGTTCAAGGTACGTTGTTCCAAAAACGCTCCAAACAAAAATAGGAATGTCACAATCGCTGATTCCTCAAGATTGTTAATTAAAAATGCGCTGATAACCGCGATGGTTACGAGCACATCAATACTTACGACTTTGACTCTCAAGGCTTGATATGCTTGGATCGCAATTGGCGCGACACCTAAAGCGGAGGCAACAGCAAACGAGCCAATCGCTATGAACTCATTTTTAAAACCTAGTTTACTGACAAATCCAATGACAATTAAAATTCCGCCGATTAATGCGATATGATTTCTCTTGCCTAATATGAATTTTTGCAAATTAGATCACCTTTTCCTTTATATCGCAGTGCAAGTGGCTAAGAATGGTATGCGCCGTCTAGTTCGGCTAACATTTTGTATACAGCCTCGTAGCTTTCACATACATCAACCGGAACTGTGTAATCGCTCGTGATGTCACGCAACTTGGCAAATTCTTCTTCTAAATCAGGTTTATGTGGCCCTGCCTGGTCTATTTTCAGGTTGATTTCATCAAACAATTTGCGAACATCATGAAATTCCGGATGAGAGCCTCCGTGTACTTTTGCTACAACCGGCACGTATTGTTTTAATATTTCGCAATTCTTTTTCGTAGCTTGATTAAATGTTGGTCTATTTGACATAATCCTTTCCTCCTTTTCGTTTAGCAATCTAGGATTTCATTGTATCGTGCAAATAGAAACATAATTTGATCTGTATCAAAAACTACAAAAATTGGGATAAATATTTGATCTTTCAAGCTTAGCCATCATTGCATCAATAAGAAGCATCGCTGTTTCTCTCGATACACGGCTAATGCGGGTACTTGGCTATAATATAAGTCGAATATATTGATACAACTTATTTTTAATAATTATGGAAGAGGATTTAAAATGGATACAACACCTTGTGAAGGACTCAAAAATTTTACTGATGGTCTGACCGATAATAGTGGTTATATGATTGAAATGGCACAAGCTAAACCAAAAATTGAAGCTGGGGAAGATGATCTGTTTATCATCGACATCCGATCTGAAACATCTTACAAGGCGGGACATATACCTGGTTCCGTTAGCATCCCCTTGCGGGAACTAGTTGATAAGCTAGATAGTGTCCCCAAAGATAGACCTGTTTGGGTGGTTTGCAAGATGGACGCAATGAGTGCGTATGCCACCATGATTCTCCGCACACACGGCTACCCAGCCACCTTAGTACTGGGAGGTGTGCCGGCATGGGCGGATGCAGGCGGAACTCTTGAAACAGCATAGGCCTTATTTGCAGGTGGTATGCGTTAAGTAGTTTACGTGGGAGGTCGCACGAAACCTAGTAGTCTTTAGCTAGAATTGCATTTGGATTACTGAGAGTGCGACCTCACTCGTTATTGCGTTGTATTAAATGACTTACTTTAAAAATCCCTTTAGTATGGTCTCTTCTGCTTGTTTCTCAGTAAGTCCCAAAGTTGTAAGTTTAATTAGCTGCTCAGAGGCAATTCTCCCCATTGTAGCCTCATGTATGAGCTGTGCATCAGAGTGGAACGCTGAAACTTCCGGGATTGAAGATACTCGACCGTTGTCCATGATAATCGAGTCGCATTGTATGTGCCCACGGCACTTATTGTAACCTCTCATAATTAAGTGAAAGATTTGCCTAGAGTCATCTTGCGCCACTGAACGAGAGATTATTTGGGCCGATGAGTTTTCCCCTCTCAGTTCAACAATTATATTAGATTCCGCATCTTGTTTATCGGTTGTTAGAAGTCTCTCAGTGACAATAAGTCGAGCATCTTTTCCCAGAACAACCTTTGTATCTCTCTTTGTCTTGTCGACTCCTTTAATTTGGACCATTTCAAGTTCAACAACGCCGCCTTCGTCTACATTTATGATCGTATTGGGATTTAAGATTCTATCTCCGCTTCCATCGCCTTCACCATAGTGCTTTTCTACATACTTCATTTTTGCACCTTTTCGTACAAAAAATTCATGAATTCCATCGTGCTGAGCCGCACTGCTTCCCGAATTATGAATTCCGCAGCCGGCCACGATTAATACATCAGAATCAGCGCCTACCTCAAAAGTGTTATAGACCATGTCATTTATATCTTCAGATAAAATAACCGGAATATGAACACTTTCGCCTTTCGTTCCCGGCTTGATTATGACGTCAATGCCCGGTTTGTCTGCTTTTGTTTTAATCTCGATATTGGCAGTAGACTTACGACCTGCGCCTTCGCCATTTTTTCTAATATTGTATGCGCCGATGGGTATTCCATGCAGATCAGCAACTTCTTCTAAAATCTTCTTATCTATTACATTCAGCTGCATTTGATTTCCCCCTTATTTCACACGCTTTGCGGCAACGGCAATCATTATCTATCATCTCAATTTCATCTAAGACCTTATCCTTATCGGTGATTTCACTGATCCGACCACCAGCAACCATAATCACCTGATCCGCCAATCTTAGAATTCTCTCTTGATGGGATATAATCACGATCGTCATATCGTAGATTTTATTTAAAGTTTCAAATGTTTCGGTCAGTTTTTTAAAACTCCATAAGTCAATGCCTGCTTCAGGTTCATCAAACAACGCAACTTTTAGTTTTCTTGCCAGTACACTTGCAATCTCTAAACGCTTTAACTCTCCGCCTGAAAAACTAGCATTTATCTCCCGATTTAAATAATCTTGAGCGCATAGGCCTACATCAAATAGAAGATCACAAAGACTCTTTTCAGCATTATCGCCAGATGCCAATGTAAGCAAATCTCTAACGGTCATGCCTTTGAATCGAGCCGGTTGTTGCATAGCATAACCGATTCCAAGTTGTGCTCTTTCAGTGATGCTTTGCTCAGTAATGTCAATACCATCCATCACGATTTTTCCTGATGTGGGTGGATATATTCCCATAATTGCCTTAGCAATAGAAGATTTTCCACCGCCGTTTGGTCCTGTCATTACATAGAGCTTTTGCTTGTCCAAGTTCAGATTTATGTGATTTAATATTTGAACTTTTCCATTGTCTCCTTCTAAACTAACTCCGACGTCTATTAATTCCAACATATAGATCACCACTCCTAATTGCTAATTCCATAAAGATAAATAATGGCTTGAAACGACGCTCACTTATTTTTCAGTTCACAGAGATCCCTGCTAAAATTACGGCCATTTCTCAGCTATCTTGAAACAGTCAAGCCTTCTTCGGATCGAAAGACAAGCGTGCGGCGTGTTTATATTCTACTATCTCAATCAATAGTATTTTAATAAAGAACTCTGGATAGGTTGAATGTTACATTTTCACTATCTCATGATGGATCTACGGATAACGTCCATATACTTGATGGAAATTTAAAAAAATAAAGAGAGCCACGAGCTCACCTTTGATGTAATTGGGTCTACAACACGAACCAATTGAAAAGGGTGAACTCATGGCTCACTTACATCTTACACTGAAAGGCGATAGTCTGAAAGAGGGGGTGCGGACAACCTTGCGCATGAAAAGAAGGGCCGACATGACGCCGAGCCCTCTCCATGATTGTCTTTTAATAAGCTAATTTCTATCGATTCTCTCTTCGTCGTTCGAGTTCCGTTAAATATTTTTTACGTAAACGTATGTCATTGGGAACAACCTCTACCAGCTCATCCGCACTTATAAATTCAAGGGCTTCTTCTAAACTAAAGGTCCTAGCCGGAGACAACCGCACCGCGTCATCAGTAGCAGCCGCTCGTATGTTAGTCGCTTTTTTCTCTTTACAAACATTGACCGTCATATCCATATTGCGGCTATTCATTCCTACAATCATACCCTCATAGACCCTAGTGCCGGGCTCAATAAACATTTGCACTCTTTCACTAATACTAAAAATAGCATAGGGCGTTGAAGTCCCTTCTTCCAAAGCAATAGCAACGCCATTGCTTCTCTGGGGGATATCCCCTTTATATTTTTCGAAACACTCAAAACGCCTGACTAGAATACCCTCGCCCCGAGTGTCATTAATTAATTCACTTCTATAGCCCATAAGTCCTCGAGTGGGAACCCTGTACTCCAGTTTGGTATGTCCTTCTTTTCCTGTCATACCAACCATGACTCCCTTTCGAGTGTTTAGCTTAGATATTACGACTCCAATATATTCATCTGGCACACTAATGATTACCGATTCGATAGGTTCCATTTTGGATCCTGTATCTTCATCTGTATACATGATTACTTCAGGCTTAGAAACAGCAAGCTCATAGCCTTCGCGCCTCATGTGTTCAATTAAAACTGATAGGTGGAGCTCTCCGCGGCCAGAAACTTTGAAACTATCGGTAGATTCTGTAGCCTCAACCAAAAGCCCCACATTAACCTCCAGCTCTTTTTCTAGCCTTTCTTTAATATGCCGGCTTGTAACAAACTTTCCTACTTTCCCCGCAAACGGAGATTTGTTAACGATAAAATTCATTGACATGGTAGGTTGCTCTATATGAATCATTTCCATGGGTTCCGTGGTGTTTATATCACATATAGTTTCTCCGATAGTTGCATCAGCGATGCCAGATATCACTACAATATCTCCGGCTACTGCCTGGGGTACCGGCATCCTTTTCATCCCACGATATACAAAAACATTATTGATTTTTCTTTGAACAATCAC